>CAZRGJ010000436.1:0-3082 GCA_964599445.1 uncultured Planctomycetaceae bacterium
GAGAGCGACTGGCTGGCAGCCAGTAGGTCAGCGGTTCGAACCCGCTATTCTCCATCCGAAGGACGTGATTTTTAAGATCGCGTCCTTTTTTTATGTCTTTAGTCTGCACATAAAAAAAGAGCCGACACCCGAACGGGAACGGCTCTCTTATGTGGAATGCATTGGGCGTAAAGAGGCCTAGTCGTCCAAACGCGGCTTGTCGCGCCGTTTCGTCGGGATGCTCAGGACCGCGATACCCAAGCAGAGCGTCAGCGTGAACATGATGTAGGACATGACCCACGGCGAAGCTTTTGCTTCCGTCTTCTCCTCAGCCTGTTGCGCCATGAGGAAAAGCGGTGACGTCGCGCAGAAAACGGCAGCCGAAAAGGCGGCGTTTTTCAAAATGGAGTACCAGGATCTCATTTTTCCCTCCCTTTTTCCTACTCTTCGAAAGAAATGTCCAGGATCTTGAACCGCAGCGTGCCGGCCGGGACTTCGATCTCGACCTCATCATCGACTTTTTTGCCGAGGAGACCTTTTGCCAGCGGGCTGGAGACGAGGATGCGTCCGACAGTGGAGTCTTCTTCTCCGGCACCGACCAGAGTATAGACTTCTTCTTCATCGTAATCCATGTCGAGAATACGCACCGTGCAGCCGAAACAGACTTCATCCTGCGGCAGCGTGGACATATCGACGATCTTCGCCATGCTCAATTTGTACTTCAGTTCGTTGATCTTGGCCTGAAGCAGTCCCTGAGATTCGCGAGCTCCGTGATATTCGGCGTTTTCGCTCAAATCGCCTTCTGCGCGGGCCGTCGCGATCCGCTCCAGAATGACCGGCATTTCAACAAATTCCATGTGCTGAACTTCTGCACGCAGTTTGTCGTAGCCCTTTTGAGTCATAAAAATATCTGATGACATGATTTCTCCATTCTCCAAATGATTTCAGCAAAAAAGCAAGACAATCTTTTGACCGGAAGTTTTTTCTGCCGTCTGTATCCACAAAAATACAAAAACACCCACCCACGGGCATCCAAAGAAAATTCTCCGGATGTCTGGCGTGCATTTTCGAGTTGGAAGAGGCGGAATGGACTGTTTCGGAAAAAGATTGCCTTCCAATAATCTCTATCTTTGCATATTTTCCCGATTTCGTCAAGGCCTGAAACGCGATTTTTGCGAAATTTCCTCAAAATTCCTGAAATTTTCCAACAATTTCTTCAGAAATTTCAAAATTTCCGGGATTTTCGGGGGGACGTGCTTGAATTTTTGAGGGTTTCAGGTAGAATGTGAGAGGATATTTGGAATGCGTTCCCTTTGGCCATTTCAGAGACTTTTTCTGTGTGTGCCGGGGAATTTTTTGAGAAGATTTTGCGAGGAAGATCATGCAGATCGCGAAAAGGATCGGTTTTATTGGTGCAGGACAGATGGCGACGGCTCTTGCGAAGGGATTTCTGACCAAAGCGGGAGTGCCGGTTGAAAATATGCTGGCCTCGGATGCATTCGAAGCAAGCCGGGAACGGTTTCATTCCATGACAGGGATCGAAGTCACGGAGAGCAACATGGACGTGATGGATTCCTGCGACGTCATCCTTTTGGCCGTCAAACCGCAGGTCCTCCCGGATGTGATGGAAGAAATCGCAGACTGTGTGCGGAAAGAGCACCTGATCATCTCCATCTGTGCCGGGATCACCCTCGAGAAACTGGAAGCCGGGCTGGGTGAGGAAACGCATCTGGTGCGCGTTATGCCGAACACACCGTGTCTCGTTGGGCAGGGGGCGATCGCGTTCTGTCAGTCGGAAACGGTCACGAATGAAGATTTTGAGATCACCTGCGCCCTTCTGAAAAGTGTCGGACGCTGCTTCCATGTGGGCGAGCACGTGATGGATGCCGTCACGGGACTTTCCGGTTCCGGACCGGCGTATATTTACCTCGTGATCGAAGCACTTTCCGATGCGGGCGTCATGATGGGGCTGCCGCGTGATGTCGCCACGACTCTCGCTGCACAGACCGTTCGCGGAGCTGCGGATATGGTGCTCGAAACTCGTGAGCATCCCGGTGTGCTGAAAGACCGAGTCACTTCTCCGGCCGGCACGACCATTGCGGGAATGCGTGAACTGGAGGCCCACGGTGTCCGCGCCGCGATGTATGAGGCGGTGAAAGCTGCCGCGGAAAGATCGGCGGAACTGGGGAAAAAATGAGCCGGAATGGAAACGCCGTACGTTGGCTCGGATCATGTGCTGATGTACGGCGTGCGCTGACGTGAATCGTGCGCTGATGTGGCGCGTATGCAGATCCCGTCAGCTAAAACGCAGAGAGGAAGGATCCTGTTCATGAATGTTCTGTACCGCCTTGCGGCACTCCTGAAAAAAGAACTTCTGCAGCTCGTGAAGAGTCCGAAAATGCGCACCTCGCTTTTCGTGCCTCCCATCATTCAGCTTGCGCTGCTTGGGTATGCCGTGACGCTGGATCTGAAAGAGGTGGACTGTGCCTTCCTGGATCGCTCGCAGAGTGCGGAGTCGCGTGAAATCAAATCGCGCTTCGCCGGTTCCCCAACCTTCACGATGCAGCCGGATCTGGAATCAGAAGCGGATCTGAAATCCCGGATGGAGAATAGAAAGATCCAGCTCGCGGTCGTCATTCCGCCGGAGTTTGCTAGGGCGGCATCCGGACATTCCGAGCCGGCGGTGCAGGTTCTGGTCGATGGACGGAACGCGAGCAGTGCGGGGATGGCATTGGCGTACGCGGCGGGGATCCTGCGGGACTATGCGTCGGATCTGACGTCCGGGCCAGCGAATTTGGGGAGTTTCCGTGTCGAGACCCGCGGCTGGCATAATCCGAATTTCAATATGCAGTACTTTATGGTGCCGACGCTTCTGGTGCTCATTACGCTGATCGATGTCCTGATGATCAGCGCGCTCTCCATTGCCCGTGAACGGGAAGAAGGGACTTTTGAGCAGCTGCGCATGACGCCGTTCAGTACGTGGGAGCTGCTTTTCGTCAAGGGACTCGCGACGCTCTGTATTGCGATGGGGCCGATCACGATCTGCCTCACCTTTACGCTTTTCTGGTTTCAGGTACCGTTTCAGGGGTCCTGGTTACTGCTT
>CAZRGJ010000437.1:0-3075 GCA_964599445.1 uncultured Planctomycetaceae bacterium
GTCGGATCGACAGTATCCATAAAATATCCTTTCGTAAAATGGTAAACTAAATATCTTCCGGAAAACCGGACTTCATGTTTCAAAAATATCTTCGGGGAGCATCAGGATCTTACGCATTTCCACTCCTGCGGGACCTTTGATCTCAAGGCCGATGGAGGGGGTTCCGTCATGGTCGATCAGCTGAAGGAGGATACTTTTCCGGTCTGCGGACCAGCAGTACCCTTTTCGCAAAAACGTTTCGAGTTTCGGATCCGGCTCCGGTTTTGCATCATTGGAAGATCTCAAGCCCCGCGGTCTCCACTGTTCGAGAGCTTCTTCAAATGTCGAGCAGGTTTTGGTCCCCGGTCTCATGGCGCAGTCGCTGTCGCACCAGATCGCAATTTCGTCCTGGTATGTCGCGATCTGCGGCGTTTCTCCGCAAAACGGACACGGATACTCTTTCAGGATCCGCTGGTATTCCACAAGTTTCTCCTCCGAAATACCTTCCGGCACGTTCTCAACTTCCTGTACATTCTCTTCTTCGACGGAGTGACCATCGGGAACGGATTCCCGATCGTGCGCGGAAGCGCAGTCTGCCTGCCGCGGCTCGCGGTCCTGCTGCGGCTCGCGATCCTCAAGAAGACTCTTCATCCGCTGGGCTTCGGCTTTTTCCTGAACTTTCGCCCAATACTCGGCCCGGTGTTCTTCCGAACAGAACCAGAATTCTTTCCCATTGTCGAACGTCTGGATCCATCCGGAGCTTTTTTCTTCCGCGTGCATTTTGAGGACTTTCGCCCTGCAAAGTGCGCATTTTGCGTTGGTTTGCGCGTCGACTTCCGAAACGATCGTCTGGATGAGACTTTTGGAAAGTCCCACTTTGTCGGCGATACTCCGAACGGAAAGAGTCGGCTGGTATTTGTAGATCAGCTCTGCTGCGCGTTTCCGGTCGGCTTTGGAAAGCGCGAGACCGTTTCGAGCGTTTGCCTTGATGGACTCTTCGATGAAACCGGACATATCGCCGGTCCCTTCATCGTACCCGTCGATCTCCTCAAGTCCTGCTCTTTTTGCGGCTTCGAGCCTGTGGTGGCCGTCGATGAGAACGAGATTCCCCTCCCGATCGTGCCAAATCGAAACCGGCGTTAAACTGACTCCCTCCCGGTAAAGGTCCGCATACCTTTCGACCGCGTCTTCATTCATACCGCATCGGACCTGAATATCCGGCCGGGTCTGGATCTCTGCGACTTTGAACTTCCTGACGAGACTCATACTTCGGCCTCCTGTTCATTGGGATGCGATGCGTCCCGCGTCGCGGAAAGCGTCCAGATCTCCTTCACCGCCTCTCCGACGGCCGGACTGAATCGTTCCGCGCGAATGATGACTTTTCCTTCTTTCGTAAAGTAAACGCCCTGGATCTTCGAGACGGCAAACCCGACTTTGTTCCAGTCGCTGGAAAGCCCCTCAAACTTCGACAAAACGCTCCGTTCGCGCTTCAGTTCAAAACCTTCGTCGATCATCTCCATTACCGCGCGTTTCATCGTCTCCGAATAGAGTTCATCATCGCGCACATTCACTTCCGGCGTCAGCTGGATCTTCCTGAACTTCCGGACTGCCATTTTCACTCCACACATGTTTTCGGTACTCCATTAAAAAAGGGTTTTTCTTGAGCTTCTAGCTACTAGCTTCCAGCTATTCCCCTCCTTTGGAGGGGTGGCACGAAGTGCCGGGGTGGTCTAACAGCTAACAGCTAACAGCTAAATTGGAGTGGGGAACACCTGAAACTTTCGCTTCGCTTTCGCGTTTCGCTTTAAAAAGTCCCTCCGTCGGCTCAGGAAACGGCGTACGTTCCCCGATCTTCCCCTTCACAATGCAGTTTGTGGACGTACCTTCTGCCAGAACGGCACAGATACGTGTGACCTAAATTTTCACCTTTCGCGGGTGGTTGACCGCTCAAGGTTTAAGTTATTTCCCGAAGTGTTCCTTCAGGGCATCACGGATGAACTGCGAAAAAGTCAGCTTGGGATCTTTCCGCAATCCGTCAGCATAAAGCGATCTCAGCAGCCTGTAAAACTCCGGCGCAAGTGAGATCGTCATCAGCTTTCGTTTCGTTTTCTCGATCATTCCAGGTTACTACTTGAAATTTCCTCCGTTTTGGGGTAAAATGGCAGCAGGCACAAAAACCACACCCCAAAACGAAAGGAAAATTTCATGAAAAAAAATATTGCCGAATATAATCTTAATAATATGCCGACAGGTATTCGGCGTAATAATCATTACCTTATAAAAATATTGGAAATCGCGGAAAATTCCATCGATACAGGTTCCTTTTATGATGTCGAGGATATGGGACTGGATCGAACTGTTTTTGTTTGGCATGTTCGATGGTTAATGGTGCGAGGCTATCCGCGAATGTTCCGTGGAAGTCACTTATGCCGAAGCTGAACTGTTTGAACATCTCTACAGCCGGTCTTACGTTGTAACCCCCATAACAACGGAAGGGTTAAAATTTCTGGCGGATCTTAAAAAAAGTCATTTCCGTAAATTTCTGGAAGGTTCTCCAGATTCAACGGCATATCTTTTAATGAAGCGTTCCGCAGAAATTATTGGTTATATTACGGTAATCTCTGCAATACTGAAACTTCCGCAATGTCTTCACTTTCTATGGTCTTGACGGTCCGTATCGTCAAACCTACCGGATAATCCTTTTTCTCCGGGATAAAATGCAGGATCACGATCTCCCCGGTTGAAAAACTTTGTGCCCACTGTTGAAAATACGGAAGTTCGGGAAGTTGTCTGTTCCGGATCTCTTCCTGAGAAAGAAGATGATAGTACATATAAATGATATTTACCATGATCTCCATTCTCCTTCATTCCTGGTTACTACTTGAAAAACTGAAATCCCATGAAACTCAAAGTCCATAAAACTCCGGCTGCGATCATAGACAAAATGGCTATCGACGCGCACAATTTTAACATAAATAATGTCAACCCCCATCCGATCACGATCAGAGGTCCGATAATTGGAAATTTTTTGCAAAAATTTTCAATTTTCTTCATTTCAATATGCTTCCGATATGCTTCAAATTTATCCATCTTTTC
>CAZRGJ010000438.1:0-2645 GCA_964599445.1 uncultured Planctomycetaceae bacterium
CCTCACGACGGAGGAGGACGCCGTCCTGGCTTCATGGCATCCGGAAGAGATCCGCCGTCTGGAGACCTGGACCCGTCGGGGAGGCGTGCTGGTTTTGAGTGTGGGACGGAATGCGGAAAAATGGGCGTCCGATAAAAACTGGGAGCCGTTCTTTCCCGGAATGCTTGAGAAGATCGTTCCTGTGCGCGAAACTGCCGCGATGGAAGTCTTTGCCCAGTCGCCGATCCCGATCACGCTGCTTGGAGTCTCGGAACGATTCCGTATTCCGGTCGCCAGATTTACGGAACTTCGTTCCCGGATCCAGTTGAGAGCGCAGCAGTTTGACCTTCCGCTCGTTCTCCGCGATTCCATGGAGCTGGGGCAGATCCATTGGGTCACGTTTGACCTTACGCATCCCGCTTTCATGAACTGGGAAGGGAAGGGAAATTTCATTTCGGTCCTGCTCGACTTTCCGACGCAGAGTATTGATGCCGGGGAAAAGAAGATCCGCGGAATGGAACTCGGATTCGACGACATGGCGGGGCAGATGCGCAGTGCGCTGGATGAATTTCCTGGGATCCGTCCGATTTCTTTTGGGATGCTGGCTCTTTTTTTCTTCGTCTATCTGCTGATCATTGGTCCTGGCTGCTGGCTGCTTTGCCGAAAACTGCATCGAGGAGGAGAGACGGCATCCTGGACTACGTTTTTTCTGACGGTCGGTCTGGGCTGTGTGCTTCTTTGGACGTGGACTGGAACTCGCGGAGGCGTGCGGCTGAATCAGATCCAGGTCACGGACTATGTTCAGGAGACGGGATCCGTCTACCAGTCGCTTTGGGGAAATGTCTGGTCGCCTGACGCAAACCGACTGACTTTGGAGCTTGCTCCGACTGGCTGGAAAACGCAGACTGAAACGCAGACTGAAACGCAGATCGGCTGGTTTGGCCTTCCGGGAAATTTTCTGGGAGGGATGAACTCGCGCATTTCCGGAGCCACCCTCGTTCTTTCTGAAGAGACCGGGTGCGGGATCTGCGGCGGAAAGATGGAAAATGTGCCGTTTTTTGCCCGTTCGACCAAAAGTTTTTTTGCGAAACGCTGGTTCTGTATTCCTGAGGAAAATGGGAGACCAAAATTTGCTGAATTGCGCACTTTTTATCAGACGCGCATTCTGGGAGAGATCCGTAATCCGTTTTCGGTTCCGATGGAGCACGGTCTCCTTCTTTTTGACGGCTGGGCGTGGGAAATCGGAAGGATCGAGCCGGGGGGAACTTTCACCATCACGGAAACGACCCCATACCTGACGGCTTCTGCACTTCTGCTTGACGCCGATTTCATTGAAGACCATTCCATCAAGTCCAGTGTCGGGATCCGGCGTAAGAATCGGCCGTACGAGCGGACGTCGCGGGATCTGGAGTACATTATGCGGACGATGCTTTTCTACGAAAAATGCGGCGGAGCATCGTACACCAGCCTCTATCATAGTTTTTTGGGGCATTTGGACGCCTCATCCCTGCTGAATTGCCGTACGGCGATCCTTTACGCGGCGGTGCCGGCAAGCGGGACTTTTTCGGAAAATGGGAGCCTTTCCGCAAGTGGAACCGTCCCGGTGAATGAAACTGTCCCGGTACAGGAACCCCGGAATACGTTCGGCAGTCCGCATTTTGCAGAACAGGGAGTTGAGGGAGACCTCTTCACGCGTCTGAATGTTCGGAAAAATACGGACGCGCCAACAGAAGATCCCGGCGTTTTCGGCGTTTCTGACCGGAATGTTCGCCTTCTTCGTGTTTTCCTTCCCGTTTCCGAAGAATGAAGGAGGTTCCGGATCGTTTTTTGAAATTTTTTCGGTACGTGACGGTTCCCCCATTTTAATTTTTTTGTTTCCATTTTTCAGAATTCGAGCAGATTTCAGAATTCGAGCAGACCATGATCCAAACGCACGACCTGACCAAAGTTTACGGCAGTTTACGCGCCATTGATTCGCTTGAGCTTTCACTTGGCGAGCGGGACGTCTTCGGTTTTATCGGTCCCAACGGAGCTGGTAAAACGACGACGATGAAGATCCTCACGACCCTTTTGGAGCCGAGTTGGGGAGAGGCGACCGTTTGCGGGTACTCGATCTACACTCATGCGGCCGAATTGCGCCGCGTGATCGGATATATGCCGGACTTTTTCGGCGTTTACGAGGACATGCAAGTCATTGAGTATCTGGAATTTTTCGCCGCAGCTTACCGGATCCGTGGGGAGAAACGCAGGAAGCGATGCGAAGAAATGCTTGAGCTGGTGGACCTCGGCTACAAACGGAATGCTCTGGTGACCAGCCTGTCCCGCGGAATGACCCAGCGGCTTGGGCTTGCCCGGGTTTTGCTGCATGATCCGCAGGTCCTGCTTCTGGATGAGCCGGCGAGTGGTCTGGATCCGCGTGCGCGAATCGAGATCCGAACACTCTTGAAAGAGCTGAGCAGAATGGGTAAGACGATCATGGTCTCGAGCCACATTCTTCCGGAACTTGCGGATGTGTGCAATAAGATCGGCATCATTGAGCGTGGAAAACTCCTCGTGAATGCCAACGTGGAGGACGTCCTGCGTCAGGTTCGCTGTGCCGGAAGGATCCATCTGACGCTCGCAGAGATCCAGCCGTGCAGAGAATTCCAAAAACATCCGGCCGAACA
>CAZRGJ010000438.1:2655-3073 GCA_964599445.1 uncultured Planctomycetaceae bacterium
TGCCGTGAAGCTCGTGGAGGGACTGGAGATGGTCGAGACGATCGAGGTGAAGGACGCCTTCAGCTTTTCCATTCAGCTTCGAGAGGGGGTGGAGGACTATTCGGAGATCCCTGCCGTACTGGCCGCCGCCGGGATCCGTTTCCTTTCCATCCATGAAGATGAGATCAACCTCGAGACTGCATTCATGACGCTCACCCGCGGGATCACTTCCTGAATGCGGTCCTGAATGCACGGAGTTTCCCCGAGCGCGGAGTTTCCCCGAGCGCGGAGTTTCCCCGAGCGCGGAGTTTCCCCAAGCGCGGAGTTTCCCCAAGCGCGGAGTTTCCCCAAGCGCGGAGTTTCCCCGAGCGCGGAGTTTCCCCAAGCGCGGAGTTTCCCCGAGCGCGGAGTTTCCCCGAGCGCGGAGTTTCCCCAAGCG
>CAZRGJ010000439.1:0-1200 GCA_964599445.1 uncultured Planctomycetaceae bacterium
CACGAGGAGAAAGGGAGCTTCTGTACATTCAGTCGCCGGAAGGATGAGGCCGATGACTGCCGCCGCGAGCATCAGTCCAGCCGCCGCACCGAGGATCGCGTCATTGAATCGATGCGGAAGATTTCGCAGAATCAGTCCCATCCCCGCTCCCAAAACCGTGGAGAGGCCGATTCCAAGTGCAGTCGCCAAAAGCGTGAGCATATTTTGTTCCCGTTTTTCTTTCTGGCCGTTTTACGCCCTTTTTAAATGGAGATCTTCAAATGCGAATTTTTAAACGCGGATCTTTTCCGAAACGGCGAAGTTTTCCGCTTCCGGTTTCTGGTGGAAAGCAGTGAGGAGTTCGGAGGCCATGCCGACGAGGAACGCGATCCCGCCGAGCAGCATTCCGATCATAGCGAGGCAGAAAACGCCGACTCCGACACAGAAAAGGATCTGAGACCAGAGTGCCGGGGCGGTTTTCGCGAAGTATCCCCACCAACAGACATGGGCTCCCATTCCGATCCCGGAGAGGAGGAACGCGAGGAAACTGAAGACGAAGAGAAACGTACCGTAAACGCCGAGCAGATGCTGGGGACGCTGACCGTAGACCGTCACGAACCAGACGGAGAAAAGATCCATGAAGCCTTTCATGAATCGGCTGAATCCGTACTTGGAATGGCCGAACTCACGTTTGCGGTGCTGAACGACGATCTCGCTGACTCTCCATCCGCGAGAACCGGCCAGGACGGGTAGGAAACGATGGCGTTCACCAAAAATGGGAAGTTCATGTGCGACGGCAGCACGATAGCATTTCATGCCGCAATTATGGTCGTGGAGGTAAACTTTTGAGAGTTTACTCACCATTTTGTTGAAGACGCGCGACGGGTACACTTTGTGCCAGGGATCATGGCGGACTTTTTTCCAGCCGCTCACGACGTCAAAGCCCTCGTCGAGCTTGGCGAGAAAATTCGGGATCTCTGCCGGATCGTCCTGAAGATCGGCGTCCATCGTCATGATGAAGTTCCCCGCCGCGGCTTGGAAACCGGCTTCCAGCCCCGCAGCTTTCCCGAAATTCCGGCGGAAACGGATCGCTTTGACTTCCGGATGTTCTTCCGCCAGCCGTGAGATCACGTCCCATGAGGAATCTTTGGATCCGTCGTCTACGAAAATGATTTCTTTTTCGTACTGGTTTTCCATGCAGACTTTCTGGATCTGCTCCAT
>CAZRGJ010000439.1:1210-1923 GCA_964599445.1 uncultured Planctomycetaceae bacterium
GAACGGGAAGGCTTTCTTCTTCATTGAAAACGGGGATGACGATGGACAGAAACATAAAATTCTCCTTAATTTTACGGGGATTTGTTTTTTATGGGTAGGGTACGTCAGGAGTTTCAGTATTTGGCGAAACTCCCGAAAATGTCCGTTTATTCGTGAACTTGACGCACTTCAGTCTCTTCGGACGGCAATGTGTCCTGCCGTGCCGGCATTTTCGGACTCTCCGCAGTTTTCAGCGGTTCAACGGTCTCCAATGCCTCAGCTTTCAAAGTGCCCAAAGTTCCCGCAGTTCCTGAGATTTTCGAAGCTTCGGCGGTTTCTGTGTTTTTTCCGGGACCGGGAACCAGCAGGAAAAAAACTCCGGCGCAAATCAGTTCCACGATGATCCAGAGGATGCGCAGGACGGCAGCGGAAACAGCAGCGGCAGCTTCCGGAGTCTCCGTGAACGCTGAGAGCGGTACGGTCAGGAGCGAGACGATGATCGCTTCACGGACTCCCATGCCTCCGGGAGCGACGACCAAAACGAACCCGGCGACCATGGATGCGGTGATGGCCAGCAGAGCACTGGGCCAGGCGGTCGTGAATGGTGCGTCAAAGCCAATGCCGCGCAGGACGCACCAGAAACTCATGCCGAGCAGGAGCCAGTATCCGATCATCAGAGGGACGCCCAAAAGGAAGGTTTTCCAAGAAAGCTGGTCAACTTTTCGGACTTCGTC
>CAZRGJ010000439.1:1933-3069 GCA_964599445.1 uncultured Planctomycetaceae bacterium
CTTAACGCCGATGATCTTGACGCCGAGTTTAAAGCACGGCGGGAAGAGCGGAATGCCGACGAGGCAGAAAAGGAACAGACTGCCGAGAAGCAGATTCTTATCTCCCGTCTGGATAGACCATCCAAGAATGACGGCACAGACGACGAGTGCCCCGACGGCCATCTGCATAAGTCCCTCAAGAAAAATGCTCAGCACACAGACCGTCGTGTCGACGCCGGGGCCTTTCAGCAGTCCGGAACGGATCAGAACGACGAAGATCTTCCCGGGAACGTACTTTCCCAAATGTCCGACGATATGGGCACGCAGCGTTGCGCCGTAAGCCGGTTTCTGACCAAGATGCCGAAGGGCACAGAACCAGTACGTGGCTGGAAATGCGAGCGAAAGCGCGTACATCGATCCGGCCGCAGTCAGCCAGAAACTGTCGAGCATCAATTGGAATTCCTTTTTCTGGATCTGATTCCACGCACTTTCGAGTTTTCCCCAAATCAGCCACACGATGGCGAAGGCCAAAAGGTACTGGGCGGCTAGAATGATGCGTTTCAGGATCTTTTTTTTAGGGGATGGCGTCTGCGTCTCAGCCATGGTCGGATCTCTCCAAAAAATACGAAAATGAAAACACTTTTCGTATTCTAAACCAAATTGCACGTGGCGTAAAGGAGTCCCCCGCAGATTTTGCGGTTTTTTTTCTTCTTTTTTGAGAAAATTTCCGGATTTTTGCGAGTCTTCGGGCGTTTTGTGTCCGAATCTTAAAATGAAAGCTCTGGAAAAATCAGGCCGAGTTCCGTTCTGTGTTTTTTCCGAGATTGAAATGAAACAAAAAACGGAAGCCCATGAAACAAAAGGAGAAATTTGATGAATCGACGTGAAATGCTCAGTGCGATGGCGGCTTTTGGAGCCGGGATGGTTTTGGTGGATGCGGTGAAGGCTGCGGATTCCCTTTCCGGCCAGGATCCGGAACTCAAAAAGTGGCTTCTGGAAGAGTGTGCCATGGAGTTCAATCACGTGGGGATCGTGACCGACCAGGATCTGGAATGGGACACCTATCTCGATAACATCAAGGTCCACATCATGGAGTACGAAAACGATCCGTTCGGCATCGAATGGCTGAAGTTTGAAGATGACGCGCCGTTCCCGGA
>CAZRGJ010000440.1:0-978 GCA_964599445.1 uncultured Planctomycetaceae bacterium
CGCGATTTGCGGAATCATTCGACCCGACGATGCTGTTCGTGACCTTCGCTTTGCCGTAGAGGTCATTCTCCCCAAGGTTTGCCGTCACGATCGAATTGTCAACGGTAAAAGCATTGGAAAGTGCATAGATCCCGCAATTTCCATTTCCGACGACCGTACTGTTTATCAGCACCAGGGCATTATTCGCAAATACCGAGATCCCATCATCTCCATTCCCGGCAATTACCGAGCTGCAGACAGTAAGATTCTTGCCGGAATAGTAGATCCCATCCTCTTCATTCCGTTCAATTATCGAATTTTCGACCGTAAGACGATCCCCCCAAGACACGATCCCAGCCCCGTGATTGTCCTGGAAGACGCAATCCGTCACCATCAGGATTCCGCTTTTGTGATGGAGACCGCCTGCCAAAGACGAATTGACGGCATGATTCTCACCGTTGGTGAAAGTCAATCCATTCAAAAGGATCGATTTTTCCGGATCCGTATTTACGTACATTACCCGGCTTTTCCCATCAGCATCAAGCGTCACGTTAAGATCGCCGGCATCAAGATTCACTGCCTTTTCCAGAATCAGCTGCGTACCATTCAAGACGATGGTCTGATCCCGCATCGATTCATCAAACGTGACGGTTTCCCCATCCTTCGCGAACGCGATCGCCTCACGAAGCGACGTCACGCCATCAAATGCATCTACGGCATCCCGCACCGTATTCACGACGAGCGAATCGGTCTCTCTCCGGAAAGAAAAACACAGTACTGTGGACCATATTGAATCGGAATAGATCCCGGTACCGTCCGCTTTCACCCGGAAAAAGTGTGCAGTATTCGCACTCAGCCCAGAAACAGTCTGCATTCCGGAGGCGGTAAACGTCTGCGTTTTCGCGTTCGTGAAATTGGAATCCGCCGAGTATTCCAAAGTATATCCCGAGGCATTCGGCACATTCCCGACCGTCACCGTGACGGAGTACGAACCGGAGG
>CAZRGJ010000440.1:1078-3050 GCA_964599445.1 uncultured Planctomycetaceae bacterium
CGTTTGTGCGCTTGCCGTCGAGGACCACACGGAATCCGAGTAGATCCCCGTGCCGACCGACTTGACGCGGAAGAAGTACTCCGTGTTCGCGTTCAGGTCCGCGATACTCTGCGTCCCGGAGACGGTGAACGTGCGAGTCTGCGCGTTCGTGAACGCTGCGTTTTCCGAGTATTCCAGCGTGTACCCCGAGGCATTCGGCACATTCCCGACCGTCACCGTGACGGAGTACGAACCGGAGGCTGAGACGGTCAGCGTCGGAGCGGAAAGCGGGATCGTTTCCGTTTGTGCGCTTGCCGTCGAGGACCACACGGAATCCGAGTAGATCCCCGTGCCGTTCGCTTTTACACGAAGGAAATATTTCGTATTTCCGCTCAACCCCGCGATGGTTTGCGTACCGGAGGCAGTGAACGTCAGCGTCTGGGCGTTCATGAAATTGGAATCCGCTGAGTATTCCAAAGTATATCCTCCCGCATTGGCGACTTCTCCGATCACCACGGAGATCGTGTCCCTTCCACTCTGCATCACCGAAAGTTCGGGGACCGGGATCGGAAATTTATACGTCTCGGAAATAATGAAACAGGTCTGACTGCCATCCGGAGCAGACGCGATGACAGGAAGCTCCGTCAGAACATGACGATAGTAGCTGTTCGTTTCCAGCAGCGTACCATTTTGATTGGAATAGGTCCATTGATTGCCCGCGTATATTTCCAGTTTGCCAATGGTCTCATCCGCGACCCAAATACACTCCAGATCCGGGTTTCTGTAGCAGGAAAGCTCCGTCAGCAAGGGATTCTGCCTAAGATCAAGAGTCGTGAGTGCGTTGGAATAGCAGGCAAGAAGCGTCAATGCGGTATTCTGGCTCAGATCAAGAGCCGTGAGATCGTTGGAACCGCAAGTGATCCGGACCAGTGCCGTATTTCGGCTCAGATCAAGAGACGTAAGAGAGTTGGAATGACAGTAAAGGTTGGTCAGAGCGGTATTCCGGCTCACATCGAGGGACGTGAGGGCATTGGAAGAGCAGGAAATAGTGGTCAGCTGGGTATTCTGACTCACATCAAGTACTTCGATAGCATTAAATCCGCAATCAAGCACGGACAGGGCGGTATTCTGGCTCACATCGAGAGCCGTGAGCGAATTATAGGAACAGTCGATCCAGGTCAACGCCGAATTCCGGCTCACGTCAAGAGCGGTGAGAGAACAGGAACGGCAACCAAGACTTTTCAGCGCGGTATTCTGCCTCACATCAAGGGACGTGAGTGGATTGAAATCACAGGAAAGGTCAGTCAGGGCGGTATTTTGACTCACATCAAGGGACGTGAGGGCATTCCAACCGCAGTAAAGAGTCGTCAGAGCTGTATTTTGACTCACATTAAGGGACGTGAGAGCATTCGAGCTGCAGTAAAGAGTAGTCAGGGCGGTACAAGCGGAAAGATCCAGGGTCCCAACGAACCCTTTCTCATACCAGTAAATCTTCTCGATCCGCTCCACTCCGTCAACGGTTTTCCAACTGATGCTGGACCACGTGGCCGGATCATTGGGATCATACGCAGAATTCAGTTTCGTGCCGTTCTTCACGCCGTCAGCGTCGGTCTGTTCCAAAAACGCCTGGATCTGGAGACATTCCGTTTCATCATATCCCGGAAACAGAAGTACTCTCTCGGTCGTGATGCTCAGCGTTTCGGACCAGGGGGAGTCGGCATAGCCATCCGTCCCCACCGCCTTCACACGGAAGAAGTACGTTGTGTTGGCCTGCAGCCCCGAAATGGTCTGCTCGCCGGAGGCGGTGAACGTGAGCGTCTGCGCGTTCGTGAAGTCGGGATCTGTTGAATATTCCAGCATATAGCTATCAGCCCCGGCAATGCTACTGATATTGAACGTTACGGTATAAATTTCAACAGATCGGACGGCAAGCGGCGGAACGGAAAGTTCTATTTTCTGGGAAAGTTCCCCGACGGTGAAGGTCCGCAAGACG
>CAZRGJ010000441.1:0-3050 GCA_964599445.1 uncultured Planctomycetaceae bacterium
GTATTTCTCCTGGGGATCGTTTACGTAAGGTCTGCTGCCTCGCTGATCTGGACGCTGATACCATTTTTCCTGTGTTTCATACTGTACAATGGAAGATTTCTTCTCTACAATTACTATACGACGATGATGTAAATATACAGCCATTTCCCGCAAAGGAGAATTCATCATGAAAGAACGTTCCATTACTGCTGACGTATTTTACGTCCTCACGATCATGGGGACTGCGTGGTTCATGTTCTGGGCATTTCCCGGTCTGTGGGTGTGGACGACGATGGCGATCTGCCAGTGGATGTCGCGTCTGTTTCCTCACTTCAAGGAGCTGATGGTGTTCTGCCATATCCTCGCGTGTCTCTTTCCGATCCCGTGCTGTCTGGCCGGATACTTTCTCATGCGCCGGAATAAAGAGGAGACCCGCTATCCGGGGGCGGCATTCATTTTTTGGCTGAATCTCGCGGTCATCGTATTTTTTGGGTCATTCCTCCTCTGGGGATCCCTCACCGACAAACTTCCATTTTAACGGACGCTTGAAAAACAGATACCCCGCAGGTTCCAAATCTGCGGGGGAAATTTAAAGGAGGTTTTCATGTTTCGTTATACCGACCTGAAATACATCCTGCTGGCGTTACTTTCGGCGTTTGCTGCGGCGGGACCCATTCTGGGTTTCCTGATACTTGCGATCCTCCATGGGGATGCCCCGCCGGCGAAGGAGTTCCGCTTTCCGCTCACCGTCTTCGGAGCGTTGACGGTGTGGGTATTTCCTTTCCTCTCTTTTCTGTTGAGTTCCGCACTCATCGCGATGCTGCTGCGTTCCTCGGAAAAGATATGGAAAAAGATACTCCTGACGCTTTTACTGCTCCCCCTATACTGGTGGACCTGGCCATACTGCAAAATGGCGCGGACTGAATTGTTCAGATGATTTGGACCCAAACCTCAAAGAGAACCATCATGAAACAGTTTTTTACCTGGTTTTTGCCGATCTTCACATACATTTGCATTATTGCGGCGGTGTTGGCGATCTTCAATATCGTCGGATTCGCGGACAGTCCGCAGGATCCATACAGTTATGGTCTGGCGGCTCTGCACTTTCTGCTGAGCTGCTGCTATCTCCCGGTATTTCTCCTGGGGATCATCTTCGTGAGGTCCGCCGCCTCGCTGATCTGGACGCTGGTTCCGCTTTTCCTGTTTTTCGCGGCAGGCAACGGGATATGCCTCATGTATAATTTCACCTCGTGGGCGAACATGATCTCCCGCTGAAGACGTTTCTTTTCATTTCGGAGGCGGAAGGGCGTTTTTTTTCCGCTTCCGTTTTCTTTTTCTTGACATCTCGGATAGAATATCGTGACCAAAGCGTGAAATGCGCGGAAGTTCTGTGCCTCAAACCTGAAACAGGAGGAAGATATGCGAATCCTTTACCTTGCGGCCGCGGTCGCGATGCCCGTTCTGTTCATCATTGGCATCAACATGATGCCGGTGAAAGATCCGACTTTTTTCAGCCGGGTCTTCATTCCCATTGCCATTTTTGCGGGGCCCGTTCTGGGTCTGATCGCCGCGATGATCTACCTGTGGAAACTCCAGCGGGAAAGCGTCCCCGGCTCGTACCGCACGATGCGCCGCTGGCTCGGCTGGGGTCTGATGCTGGTGAATCTCCTGACGATCTACCCGATCTACTACCTCATCGCCTCCATCGTCACCTGACCCGAAAACGCGGCCGTGTGTCAAAAAACAGCCCCCTGAAATTTGCTCCAGAGGGCTGTTCTTCCGTCTTCCCGCCTATTCTCATTCGGCTTCCGCTGAATGTATATTTCCAAGCAGATCCACCGTCACTTTCTGCACCTTACCGCAGAGAACTGTAAGAGTTTTTCTTATTCTGGTATCCGAGGCATCGTCCCAACTGCGCGCATCCGTATGTTTTTGCAATCGAACAGTACCCGTATTTTCCAGAACGATCACTCTATAAAGGGTCTGGGAACCGTCATCCTCTTTTAGAAGAAGATAATCATCCTTAAAAAGTGAAAATTTAAAAACATATTCTGTTTCTTTTTTCCTGTTTTCTGTCTTTTCATGAAAGTTTCGGCAAATCACAGGCATTCCCGCCCGTTGACGCTTATACGCCTCCCAAATGGAAACGATCCTGATTTCCATTTTTCCACCCCTTTTTTATCAACATACGCGAAAACCTCTGCATGGTGTTTGGCATCAGCAGCCACATATCGGACAGAGTTGTCTTTCCCGATTTTTTCGACATTTGCAGTCTCCACACATCGCACATACCTGATCGGGATCTCACGTCCATCCGACGTTCGCCGTACGAGCGGAGCCGCCTTTAATTTATCGAGGTCTCCGCCATGTTTTTCCAACTCGCTCAGGATAAATCTGCGAATTCCGCCATCGGCGATCGCTTCGATTTTTTTAAGAGTCAGCTCCCCGGCCGCAATTTTTTTATGACGTTTTTCGACGACCTTCCCCTTTTCATCCCTGTAGATATGCGGTTTCGTCCAAAAGGTCTCGTCGTGCATTTCTCCGGATACCTGTTTATCACAGCGGCATGAAACATTGATTTCTTCCACGGCCTTACGTACCGTTTCAATAAAATTCTTTCGGGGATATGGAAGTTCCTCCGATATAAATTTTCTGTTCAGTTTCCTGCTTTCGGAAAGCTGCGCGGCACGGGACAGTTCCTGTTTGATCTGGGAACTGCAGAACGCGATCACGACCGCGTCAACTGCATGGTGCCGATGGTCTGTCCTGGTCTTTTCGGAGGAGCTCTGATCCAGGATCTGATTCATGCCCCATTCATTACGAAGAAATCCCGTAATTGCTCCGTTCGAGGTGTAGATCTTCTGTTCACCTTTTTTATCATCCTTTCCCGGTTTGATATTACCGCCATATAAAAGAGCGAGATATTGAAGTGCATCCCTGCTCATATATGCCGTATCATTCAACATCCGGCTGGAGAAATCCGTATCATACCCTTCCTGAATGAACAGTTTCTGTTTTTCAGGAGGAAGGACTTTGCACCAGGTCCGAACTTCATGATAACGTTCCGGATC
>CAZRGJ010000442.1:0-3047 GCA_964599445.1 uncultured Planctomycetaceae bacterium
AACGAAAAGATCCGCGCAGGATCTTTTCCATGTGTCCTATTATCGCGGATTTTTTATTTTTGTCAAGCCCCGGCTGGATATTTCCGAAAGATTTTTTGTTTTTTTCCCGGGATCCTGTCGATTTACGAACCCCGGCAATCTCTGCGATATATGGAAGATTTAACGGCTTTTTTCCATAAAGTTTGCCGAAAATCCAATCTTTCTTGGTCCTCCGCCTTCCAATTCTCCCGGTTTTGACTATAATTAAAGGGGATTGTCCCGTTTCCTTCAGGGGCCGCAGATGCTGGTCCGCAACCCGTCGGGCTGAACCGTCATTTTTTATTCCATAAAAGGAGTCCCTCCATGAAATCGATGTTTTTGCGCACGCTTTTGGTTTTCAGCGTCCTTTTGGCGTTCACTGCCGTTTTCCCAGCCGCACAGGTTTCCACACTGGCGCAGGGAGCCGAGGTTTCCGAAGCCCTTCCCGCTGCGGATGCGGAAGGATGGATCTCTCTGTTTAACGGCAAAGACCTTTCCGGCTGGAGACTTCCGGAATTCGGCGGCGAAGGGGAAGTCACGGTAGAAGACGGTCTCATGACGATCGGGATGGGGGCGATGGTCAGCGGGATCGCATGGGACAGAGCGTTTCCGTTCCGCTCGAATTACGAGATCGAAGTGGAAGCGAGCCGAACGATGGGGTTTGACTTTTACGCGGCGGTCACGTTCCCGGTGGGTGAGGATGGATACTGCACGTTCATCAACGGCGGCTGGGGCGGCGGCGTCTTCGGTCTTTCCTGCGTGAATGGTTTCGATGCGAGCGAAAATGAAACGATGCAGCTCCTCACGACGAAAAACGATCAGTGGAACACATTCCGCGTCCGGGTCTACGATGACCGGATCGAAGGGTGGATGGACGACAAAAAGGTCGTGGATTGCCCGCGCGCGGAAAATAAATTCAGCACACGTTTTGAAGTGGAATATTCCCAGCCGCTCGGCGTGACGAATTACTGCTGCGAGTCGAAGATCCGTGCGATCCGGGTCCGTGAGCTGAAAGCGGACAAGTAGAAAACCGAACGAAAAGAAGAAAGGAAAGGGGACCGATTATGGAACGTCCATCCATGCGTAATCTGACGCTTTCGCCGTACATGCCGCCGGAACAGCGTCTTCAGAATGCCGACGGAGAAGAACAGAAGCCGCAGCATTTTCTTCTGGAGGATCCGGAAGGTTTTGCTCCGCCGCTGGTGCTTCCGATCCCGCTGGCGATCCTGATCTCGATGATGGACGGACACCGGACGATGCAGGAGATCCTTGAGGAGTTCACCCAGACGACGAACGAGCCGATGGAGATGAAGGATCTTGAAGAAATGGTCGCGTACCTGGATCGGCTTCACTATCTGGACGGTCCTAATTTTGAAAAGTTCCTGCGGAATGAGAAAAATTCCTACGCGCGGGAAAAGTACCGGCCTGCGGCCATGGCGGGGGGGGCGTATCCCAAAACGGCGAAGGAACTCCGAAAAATGATCTCCGGGATCCTGGAACTTCCGCGAAAGATCTCAAAAGCCGAGGATCCCGAAAAGAAATTCAAAACGTACTTTCCGGAGAAGATCTGCGGTGCCGTCTCGACGCACGTGGAACCGGAACGCGGCGGTCTGTCCTACGGCTGGACGTTTCAGGCGATCGCGGAGCATTCCGATGCGGACGTGTTTCTGATCCTGGGCACGTCGCACAACCCGATGCAGGAAAAATTCGCGTTTTCGTCAAAGGATTTCGACACACCGCTGGGAGTTCTGCCGACGGATCATGCGTTTCAGAAGCGGGTATCGAAAAAGTTCATGGAAAAATACGCGGAACTGGAAGACCAGGAATCGCGGGAGGCCGTGGATCTCTTCGGCGATGATTTCGTGCACCGCGATGAGCACTCCATCGAATTTCAGGCCATTTTCCTTAAATATCTGGCAGAAACGCAAAAACGCGAGATCCGGATCGTCCCGATCCTGGTGAATTCCTTCCTTCCGTTCTTTGCGGCACGCGATGTGGAATATCCGGACGAAAATGATGTCGTCCGCCTTTTCATCGAATCGCTGGCAGACGTGATCCGGGAAGATGAGACCGCCGGAAACGCGAAATATTTCGTGATGGCGTCCTCCGATCTTGCGCATCTCGGCCCGATGTACGACACCCCGCAGCCGGTGGATGCCGAACGTCAGGATCAGATCCGCCAGACCGACATGGAAGTCCTCGAGACGGTCGTGAAACCGGATTCCCGCGGCTTCTGGCAGAATATCCTCGGGTCGTTCAACGCCAACAAGATCTGCGGTGTCGCGCCGATCTACTGCACGCTCCGCCTTCTGGAATACCTCGGAAGAGGCACGGACGGAAAGCTGCTCAGCTACGAACAGACCGTTGACGAAGAAACGCACAGCTGCGTCTCATTTGCGAGCATCGTCTTGAAACATCAGGACTGATCCCGCACGCAAGTTCCTTTTTTTGAAACGATTATGGCAGACTACTACAAGATCCTTGGCGTCAGCCGGTCCGCTACCAAAGATGAGATCGGGAAAGCGTATCGAAACCTGGCGAAAAAATATCATCCGGACCTGCACCCAGACGACAAAAACGCGAAAGCAAAATTTCAGGAACTTCAGGAAGCCTTTGAAGTCCTGAACGACGAAAAGAAACGGAAACAGTACGATCAGTTCGGCCCGGACTTCGCAAAGTTCCAGGGCGGCGGAGCCGGAGGAGGATTCCATCCCGGCGGATCCGGAGGCGGTTTCGGCGGAAACGGCGCGGAATGGGAGTTCAACATGGACGACCTTTTCGGCTCTCAGGGACGCGGAGGCAGAAACGGAGGATTCAATCCCGGCGACTTTTTCCGAAGTTTCGGCGGTGGAAGATCCTCCGGAAGAGGCGGACGCGGCTTTGACGGCGGTTTTGGCGGCGGTCCCGGAGGTTTCGGAGGCGGTTTTGAAGATGGTTCCGGCGGTTTCGGAGGCGGGTATTCCCGGCACGCTCCCGTGAAGGGACAGGATCTCCACCACGCCGTCACGATTTCTTTCGAAGAAGCCGTC
>CAZRGJ010000443.1:0-3041 GCA_964599445.1 uncultured Planctomycetaceae bacterium
GCTGTATGATCGCGATCTTAACGCACGACCCTGTAACGCTGCCGCCCCACTCGAACCCGGTTCCCGGTACGATAATGGAATTATCTGCCATATATGATTCTCCTTGAAAGTCCGGGCGAACTGGCAACAGACCGCCCGGCATTATCTCTTAAATATATCAGCCAGCCTGAATGTGGAATTCAATATTATTGACCGCTTTCGGTACTGTACCGGAGACGATCACATTGATGCGGTCCAGAAGCAGAGGATCCTGCGAAATGTCTACGATCTGGTACCCGGTAAGCTGAGGACCGACGGCCGAATAGCTGTTCTCACTGATGTGCATCAGGTAGTAAAGCAAACGCGTTCGGATATTCCCGATCGTCTCGTCCGTTACGTTCGTCACGCCAATGTACGGTTCCAGAAGCTGACGGATCGCGAAGGAAATATGGTCCACGTTACGTGTGATCATTTCTTCCGCATAAGTCAAACTCGTAGCATCTGTCGTTCGGGCATGCCGTGTGTAGATCGTACCGTCGTCAGCATCGTTAACGATCCAGACGCCTGCTTCTGCCAGCGTATTCAGCTGTGTTTCTGTAAAGTAGCCGGCTGTATGAAGCAGCCCGTCAAATCCGGCAACAGCGACACGGGTCAGTCCCTGATGCGGGAGTACACCGGATGCGAGTCCTGCAACCGCCGCGCAAAGCATACTTCCCGGAAGTGTGTACGTCCCCTCCCTAACCGCATCCGGCCAGATGAAGTTCACACGCCGATGCGCGAAACTCTGTGCAATATTCGCAATATACTCGACCTGCTCATTCTTTGTAAGCGTATGTTCGATCTCGATAATCGACGGAACGGCGATTCCTGCTGCGGGAGGATTCTGTACTTTGAATGTATCCCCGGAGACGCTGTCGATCACATATTCCGTAAAATTAAAGCCCGTGTAGAACTTTACAATATCGCCCGGTTTTACACTTTCCAGTGAAGCATTCGCCTTCGCCTGATACTTCGACGTGATCTGTACCAGACCCTTCGTATTCATAAGCGCGATCACGGAGTTGCCGTCGAAGCTGGTATCTCGACCCACGACCTGAATCTTGTCCGGAACGGCTGTGTTGAGATAGCAGATCTTCCAGGCGCAGGTCTCTTCATTAGAATCCTGCTGAACGGCAGCCGCCGCTAACTTCAGGATATTAATATCCTGCGTGATCGGAGCCAGTGCATAGACTTCGCGGGAACCGGAAGCGGCACCAAAGGCTTCCGCCCAGCCATCCTGCGTATCGTCCTGCACATTGGTATACGCTACCGGACTGCCGTTGGAGTTGGAAAGCGCCTTGTAAAGGGCATACTTCAGCGGATTATCCGGAGTCAAGGGTCCAGGGATGGTTTCCAGTTCATTGATCGATGCGATCCAGTTGATCGAAGCAACACCAGCCGCTACCCATTCACGATAGGCAGCCGAGATCGTGCCGTTGAGGATCTGGAGGTCGATCAGCTGCCCGGAGGTACTCCGGAACTCTTCCAGATGAACTTTTGCAGTAAGTGTGTCGATCTTAAGCTGTGTACCGTCGATCTCTACGCCCTCTGTCAGTTCCACATCGCGAACAACACAGAACTTCACGCCGATCGGAATGATCTCAGAGGTCGTCTGGATCTCCTGCGGCAGGGAATCACTCAGAACCAGGGCACGCACTTCCGTATTTTTTCCGGAAAGGACACGGACAATCCAGGTCTCATTCAGCGCGATCTGCCCGGCTTCAAAAGAGAAATTCAAGCCAAGTGCCGTTTCGATCGCCTGTCCTGCCTTCGCCACTGTGATACCGGAACGGTAGTCAGAACCGGAGAGTGTCTGATACGCAAGAACCGGCGCCTTTTCCGCCGTGCTCTCTGTAGTGATCTCGCCGCCGGAAATACAGCTGATAATATACAGGGTATCCTCGTCACCGCTGTAGTTGGATTTCTCTTTATCCACGACAAGTTGCGCCGGATTGTACGCACCGGTGAGCGTATAGGCCCACTGCGTTCCGACGGTGACATTGGCGAAGGCTTCCTTGGTGACGACAGCTGTGACTTTGCCATCGCCAGTGACGTTGAAGGTGAAGTTGCCGTCAGCGTTGGAAAGTGCCTGCACCTTGTACTGGTTGTCCAGACCGCTTTCGGAGATGATGCGCAGTTCCAGATTGGAACAGGCCGTCGTGTTATGCTTTCCAGTGACCGTGATCTTGTATACCTGCGACAGGAAACCGGTCGAGAGCGGATCGTATTCGCCAGACAGTGTGATGCCTTCATACGGACCGGTGTAAAGGTCCGTGCGGAACGGCGTATTCGAGGCGGTTGAAGTTCCACTGGTTACAGAGACAGTGAAGTCGCCAGTAAGATCCGCCTCAGCGATCGAAGCGGTCATTCCCTGAGTTCCTATCTTGAAGATGTATTTTCCATCCCGCTGCTGAATAGCTGCAGCACTCGACGGGTAGTTATCTGTATCGGACGCGGAAGCAACCCAGTACGTCAGGCTGTTCTTGTCTACGTATACCTGATAATGCTCTTCCGCAAGAGAACCAGTATATGTTCCCAGTTCTGCGGACGCGATCGAGCAGGAAGCCGTAGAAGTTCCTGCCTTGTTCGTCTTCCGTGCCGGATCCATGATCGTACTGTCTGCGACCGTCACCGCAAAATCCACGACCCGGGTATCGAAAGAAACTTCGGCGCACTCAGAAGCACCTGCTACCGCGGCACCGTAACCAGAGATGCGGATCGTATCACCGATCTGCACATCACGAGTTCCAAGTTCAGCCGCACGGGCAAAATTGCCGTTCTCCTTTACATTGAAGCTGTTGAAGACCAGCTGATTCGGAGCTTCTGTCATGCAGTAAGCATACACAGCATCCTCCGCTGCCGTATCTGCCGCCGGAATCTCACAATACTGAATGAGAGCGTCATCAACGTAAATATGTACCGAATCCTCTTCGACCTTGCTTCCTGCAGTGAGATTCGGAAGGACGGTATCAACATTGCTCCCGCGATTGTCCGCGTAGTCCCCTACCACCGCCTCACCGCGT
>CAZRGJ010000444.1:0-3009 GCA_964599445.1 uncultured Planctomycetaceae bacterium
GCGTTCCGGAACCTGCCGCGTGGGTGCTTCTGGTCCTCGGCTCGCTCGGAGTTTTGGCAGTAAAGAAAAAGAAAAACTGACGCAGTTTTTTCCGTAAAAAACAAAACGGCCTCAGTCCGCAACTGGATCCTGATGCCGTTTTTTATTTTTCAGATTCAGGAGGAGCATTGCGCCAAACGCTCCTCCCTTTTTTTGTCAAACCATTTTACAGAATGACCGTTTACTGGCCAACCTGCCTTTAGAAAACTCAAGCAGCCGGGATTTCACGCGTCGCGAGAATGTCCGCGCCCGTCCCCAAAACGTTGGGAAGCAGGACTGCGTTCATTTCGACGGGAGCCTGAACGGTGAGTCGGTCGATCTCCGCCATGACGTCAAAAATGCGTCCTTTCGGGATCGGCTGGGACGTCTTGACCGGGAGGCGCGGAATGGTTCCTCCGGCGATCTTCACGGTGGATGTGATGGTCCGGGTCGGATTCGTGACCTCATTTTTCCCGTACACTTCGCCGCGTTTGCAGAAATTTCCCGTCACGTTCATGTTTTCATCCACAGTCAGATGGCAGCCGCGCGGGCAGACGATGCAGATCAGTTCTTTTTTCTCACTCATTGGACACCTCCACAGACAGGATGCCGCTCTTCTCCAGAAGGTCAGCCTGCCGAATCGTTAAATTCTCCATTTCCGCCGGGATCAGGAATGCTTTCTTGACCTTTTTCAGGATCTGGCCGTTCTGTTTCACGACGAGCGAAACATTCTGGAACGGTTTCTGAACACGGAATTTCAGGACGAAATCATTCTCTTTTCCGTTCGCGTCTTTTCCGCAGTGGAGCGACGCCGGCAGCAAATAGCCAACTCCCGGACCGGGTTCCGTGCGAATGACGTCTTCAGAGGACGCCAACGTTCCCTGAATGAACTGCGCTGCCGCGATTCCGGCCGTTTCGCCTTCCATACTCACGAAGTCGACCAGATCATGAACGTGAAGCGAGTTTCCGCAGCTGAAAATACCCGGAATGGATGTCTGCATATTTTCGTCGACGAGCGGTCCGGATGTTTTCGGATGGATCTGGACGCCGATCTCCGTCAGAAGCGGATTCGAGGGGATCAGTCCCACGGAAAGAAGCAGCGTATCCACCTCAAATTCCTGATCCGTGCCGGGCACGAACTGGAATTTTTCGTCCACCTGCGCCAGAACGATCTTTTCGAGGCGTTCTTTTCCGATGATCTTCTTCACGGTGTGGCTCAGGTAAAGCGGAATGTCGAAGTCGTTCAGGCACTGGACGATATTTCGCGTCAATCCGTTCGAGTACGGCATGAGTTCCGCGACGCCGAGGACTTTGCTTCCCTCAAGCGTCATGCGGCGCGCCATGATCAGCCCAATGTCGCCGGAGCCGAGGATGAAGACTTTCTTTCCGACGAAGTAGCCGTCGATATTCAGATAGCGCTGTGCCAGACCTGCCGTCATGACGCCGGTGGGACGGTCGCCGGGGATCTTGATCGCGCCGCGGGTACGCTCACTGCATCCCGTCGCGCAGACGATCGCCTTACCCTGCACGACGCAGTAGCCTTCTGCTTCGCTGGAGTAGTGGACCTCTTTTTCTGCCGTGATCTTCAGGACCATAGAGCGGACCTTGATTTCGATCCCGCTGCGTTTTTCCGCTTCACTGGCGAATCGCGCGGCATATTCCGGACCGGTCAGCTCTTCCTTGAAGCGGTGAAGACCGAACCCATTATGGATGCACTGAAGAAGGATCCCGCCGGCTTCATCTTCTTTTTCAAGGATCAGGATCTTTTCAACGCCGTGATCCGCGGCGGCAATCGCAGCGGCGAGTCCTGCCGACCCGCCTCCGATGATGATCAAATCGTACTGTTTCGTTTCCATTTGCTTTCCTTTTTTGAAGTCTCCCAGACCAGAGAAGTTCGGGAGGAGAAAATTCTATTTCGTTTCACCCATGAGAATGAAGGAGCCGGGGGACTTCATCCGTACGTCTTCGTTTTTGATCCCCAGTTCTCTCGCGAGGATCTTAATGATCCGCGGCTGGCAGAATCCTCCCTGGCATTTTCCCATTCCGGGACGGACACGGCGTTTGACTCCGCGAATGGTCGCCGCGCCGCAGTTTCGGTGGATGCAGTCGAGTACTTCGCCTTCCGAGACCATCTCGCAGCGGCAGATGATGTTTCCGAATTTCGGGTTCTTTTTGACGAATTTCGCTCTTTCTTCCGGCGTCATGCGGTTCAGACGCACCATGGGACGGCGGCGCGGGTTGAAGTCGGCTTTTTTCTTCATCTCCATCGTGTTGGAGAGGAATTTGACGACCTCTTCCGCGATGGCCGGGCAGGATGTCAGACCGGGGGACTGAATGCCGACGAGGTTGACGAAACCGGGGAGAGACTCCTCGATGATGAAGTGCCCGCTTTTTTCGACCGCACGCAGGCCGGAGAATTCACGGATGACCTGATTCATCGGGATGGACGGCACGAGTTTTTTCGCGGTTGCCAGGACCTGCGCGAGTGTCTCGCCGTCGGTCGAGTAGTCGTCTTTTTCTTCGACGAATTCCGCAGACGGTCCCAGAATGTAGTTGC
This sequence comes from uncultured Planctomycetaceae bacterium, assembly GCA_964599445.1. Taxonomy (GTDB): domain Bacteria; phylum Planctomycetota; class Planctomycetia; order Pirellulales; family Thermoguttaceae; genus RGIG3701. The sequence goes on from CAZRGJ010000444.1 coordinate 2,576, forward strand.
CGTGCGTCGTGGGGCTGACGAGGATCCCTTTCCCTTTCGAAGACGGGACCGTGAAGATCGTGTGGCGGATGAAATCCGGATCGAAATGATCGAGAACGAAATACTCGCCCTTTCGCGGCTGGATCTCGTATTTGACGGGATTCACGAAATTGTTGATCTCATCCGAGAAAAGACCGGCCGCGTTGACGACGCTCCGGGTCTGATAGACCGCGCGGTTTGTCGTGACTTCGTATCCGCCTTCAATGGCGCGGATACCCGTGACGGTTTCGTTCAGGTTGAGTTTGACCCCATTGTCCATGGCATTTTCCATCAGGGCGACGCTCAGCTCGAACGTATTCACGATCCCGGCGGTCGGCGCGAGAAGTGCGAGTTTGACTTCCGGCGTGAGATTCGGCTCGAGAGCCAGCGTTTCTTCCCGATCGAGCATCTGGACC
>CAZRGJ010000445.1:0-3008 GCA_964599445.1 uncultured Planctomycetaceae bacterium
GGCGTCAATCCGTCCCAGATCGGCGATGCGGCAGGCTCGCCAACGGGGATCAGGCCGCACTGGTAGCGGTCATTCATGACGGGCATTGGGGTTGAATCGACTTTCGCGATCCCGGCGGATTCCAGAAAACGCGGCGCACCGCCGGTCAGGACCACGACGCGGGGAGTCTGCGAGTCTGCCAGCTCCGCGATGGTTCGGCTCCACGCCTGCGCGTAAAGAGGCCCTTCCGCCGGAGCTTCCTCCCCCTGATGGATCCAGAGTGCCGCGTATTCGCTGAGTTCCGCCCGTGAACCATCCGCTTTTGACGCATTGCCCAGGGGGATCTCGACCGGAGAAAGAGCGCGTTCCGACGGGTAAAGCGGCTCGATCGCTTTGCCGAAGATCCGCTCTGCCGTTTCCAGCACGATCGACGTCTCCAGCTCCGGAGCCGCACCGGCTGGCTGATCCACGAGAAGTCCGATCTTGCGGACGGCAGAGACCGCGGAAGTTTCAGACTGCGTACGGCTTACTGCGGCGGCTGGCTCTGCTGAAGTTTCCGAGAGGACCGGAGTTTCCGGGAACGCAGACAGGAAACCAACGGCGAAAAAACAGACCGTCAGGATACGGAAATGCCGCACGGAGCTGCGGAACAGACTGCGTAGGGAGCTTCTCATTTTCTTTTTCTCTCTGTTTTGCGGGTAGGGATTGGCGGGGCGAAACGGTGAGACCGGCAGGACAGCGGGACCGGCAGCGAAATGCCGGTTTTTCGTGTCGGACACCTGCTCAGATCCGCTCTTTCTCCCCATTATACTTTGCGGAAATGGAAAACGCAAGGGGGAGTTGAAGATCTTTTGGCGGATTTTCGATTTTTTTCTTCGGAACCAGCTTGACAAAATGGGATTTCGGAGTACAATCGGGAAAAATCCTGCCCAGTCCCGGAGTCCGTTTGTGGATCGGGGAGGCTGGATCGCGTGCTTTCAAAAAGCCCCGCTTGGAGATCAAGGAGAGAGAAAATGAAATTTGCGTACCGAACTACCGGAGTCTGTGCCCAGCAGGTCGCCTTCGATCTGACGGACGGAATCGTGAAAGAAGTTCAGTTCTACGGAGGCTGCCCGGGAAATCAGATGGGGATCTGCCGGCTCGTGGAAGGAAAAAACGTTGATGAAGTCATCGCATCCCTGAAAGGCATCCGCTGCGGCGGAAAACCGACTTCCTGTCCCGACCAGCTCGCGTGTGCGCTGGAAGCCGCAAAGGAAGAACTCGCGAAACGTGCCTGACTCGGTCGGCATGAACTCGCTCCCGTTGGTCACGGAACCGCGAGCTGCTGAGGGCGGACTGTGCTTCTGCGCACAGACATGAACCCGTTCCGTTGGTCACTGACGCGGACTCAAAGACCTTTCCATCAAGGGAAGGCTGAAAATTTTAAAGAAGGAAACGCAAGAATGGCTTCTTCGATCCGATTCGTTTTTTTTGACCTTGGAAAGGTCCTGCTCCACTTTGATTTTTCGGTCGCGGCAAAGCGTCTTCATGCGCTGACAGGGCTGGACGGCATGGCGTTGATGAATGCGACGCTAGCTGAGGCGACTCCGGTCTGCGAGGCGGTCGAGACGGACGCGATGAGTTCGGAGGAACTTTACGAGTGGGTGCGCGCCAAGTTTGGGATCTCCATTTCCCGTGAGGCTTTTGAAGCGGCTCACCGCGACATCTTCACGCCGATGCGCGATTCGTGGGAGATGGTGTGCGAGCTGAAAGAGGCGGGCGTCCGGCTCGGGATCCTCTCGAATATCTGCCAGGTCCACTGGGATTTTTGCCGCTCGGAGTTTCCGGATCTCTTTGCGCTTTTCGAAGTTCCGCTTTCCAGTGTGGGGCTGAAAGCCCGAAAACCGGGACGTGAGATCTACCTCCGTGCGGCCGAGCGTGCCGGAGTTCCGCCGGAAGAGATCCTCTTCTTTGATGACCGGCCGGAAAATGTGGAAGGTGCGCGGACTGCCGGTTTCCAGGCAGAGCTTTTCTCGACGGCCGGCGAGGCACGGAAGGTCCTCCGGGTGTATGGTCTGCTTTGAATGGACGGCGTTTTTTGGGGATCCTTTCCTGGAGATCTATGGAGACGAAAATGAAAAATCCGAACTATGCCAGACTCCTTGAACAGATCGAACGGGCAGCGGAGACATCCGGGCGGAAGGCGTCCGAGATCCGGCTCATCGGCGTGACGAAGTACTTCTCCGGGACGCAGGAGATCCTGGACCTTCACGAGGCGGGATGCCGGGATTTCGCGGAGAACCGACTTCCGGTCTTTCAGCCGAAATTTGAGGCTCTGCGTCCCATGCAGGACGATCCTGCCTCGGCATTCACCTGGCATTTCATTGGTCCGCTTCAGCGAAATAAGGCGCGGAAGATCCTTCAGATGGCCGACGTGATCCACTCCGGGGAAAGTCTGGAACTCTTGAAGACGCTTGACCGGATCAGTGCGGAACTGAACGTGCGCCGGCGTGTGCTCGTGGAAGTGAATCTTGGCGGCGAAGCGAACAAGCACGGCTTTTCGCGCCGTGAATTCATGGAAGCCTTTCCGGCGATCCAGGCTTTCACGCATCTGGAGCTGGCCGGGTTCATGGGAATGACGTCGCTGGACGCGGATGAGTCGGAGGCTCACCGCCAATTTGCGTCGCTGCGGGAACTCCGGGACGAGTTTCTGCCGGGCGGAGAGCTTTCCATGGGAATGAGCGGCGACTTTCCGATCGCCGTCGCTGAAGGCGCGACGATGGTCCGGATCGGCTCGGCACTCTTTGAGTGAGCGAAATTCCTGCACTCCCTTACTGTAGAAAGACGCTGAAAGAATGAGGAGCGATTCCGGACGCGCCGTCAGAATGCACCGGAATTTCCGGAAAACGGACGTTTGAGACGCTTTTTTGCGTCTCTTTTCTTTTTTCTTTTCCGATTTTGCCTCTTTCCCCTTGAAAAAAAGTGCGTTTTGTGCTATGATAGTGAGACGAATTGACTCGAAAAGACCCGAAAGGCATTCATTCAGGAGG
>CAZRGJ010000446.1:0-3006 GCA_964599445.1 uncultured Planctomycetaceae bacterium
TGGCGAGTCGGCGGAAGATGCCGTCGTGCGGGAACTTAAAGAAGAGGTCGGCATTCAGGTGAAGGATCTGACGTATGTCCGGAGCCAAAGCTGGCCGTTTCCGAATTCACTGATGCTCGGATTCCGCGCGGAATATGCGTCAGGGGAACTGCGCCCGGACGGTAAAGAACTGGATGATGCGGGCTGGTTTTCGAAAGAAACGCTTCCGATGATCCCGCCTCCGGGAAGCATCGCGCGCTCACTCATCGACGAGTGGCTGGCCGACACGGTCTGCGGCGAATAGTGCCGATCTTACCACCGAAGCCGCAGAAAACGCACGGAGACACACAGAAAGGGAAACACGAAAAGTACGAAAAAATGCGGATCACGCGAAATGTTTTTTAAGATCTTTTGAGATCTATTTCGTGCTTTTCGTGTTTAATATCCAGTGTGTTTCTGTGCGTTTTCTGTGCCTTCAGTGGTGAAACCGGTACGCCGATGCCGAAAGAGGCGTTTCTGGAACGTACGGACTATTTCGCCTTGAGTCCGTCGTAGATCTCTTTGGAGATGCGGAACATCGTGCCGTGGCGGACGTCTTTCAGGCCGGCAACGGTGAATTCGGATGAAATGTCGGTCCACTTTTTGCCGTCTTTGGAGACGATCGCGCCATAGCAGTGTTTGCGGTAGCAGTCGTAGCAGACGAGCCAATGGTCGCCGAGGTAGAGCGCGGAGGGACCTTCCACCCAGTTGATCGGCGAGATGTCGCCGTGTTTCGTCCATGGACCTTCCGGAGTCGGAGCCGTCGCCATGAGGATATTCTTGCGTTCCGGCACGAGCGTCTCATCTTTGTAGAAGAGATAGTATGTGGTGTCTTTCTTCGCCAGGAATGCGTCGATCACGTTATGGCCCGGCTCAAAGTAGAGTTTCGATTCGGTGAAGGTCTTCCAGTCCTTCGTCTTGGTGAAGTACTGCCGATGGTCCAGTCTGCTTTCGCTCGAGCCTTTCGCCTGGTCGGTGAATCGTCCGGGGATCGTCGAGGCCCAGATGATGTAGTAGAAACCGCTCGCTTCATCGAAAAAGACTTCCGGTGCCCAGACGTTGCGCGTCGTCGGCTCGTTCTGCATGACGGGGATCGCTTCCGGCTCGGTCCAGCTGATCAGATCGCGGCTCGTGGAGTGGCCGATGCTCGGCGAGTTGAACCAGTTCGTCGTCCAGACAAGATGGAACGTTCCGTCCGGAGCCTGGCAGATGCTCGGGTCGCGCATCAGACCGCCTTTCATCGGGGCGAGATACGATTTCCCTGCGTTGGTGACTTCCCATTTCCGCGCGTCCCGGCTCACGAGAAGATGGAGGCCGTCCTCGCCGTTTCGGGTGAAATACGTGAACGCGAAGCATGTCTCGTCTGCATTTTCCGCAGCATTGGCAGGCTGGGCCGTTCCGAAACTGAACGCGCAGAGGAACGTCAGAAACACCGTCAGGAGTAGGTTTTTGCGGGTGAAGGACGTTTTTTTCATAAAATGGATCCTTTCTCGGTCAAAATAAAGGTTGGGGGGAATTCAGAATGAAATAAAATCAGGGAACTTCTGCATTTTACCCAAAATCTTTTGAAAGTCAAGCCGAGGAGTGAAATTTTGCGGGAAAATCGGAAACTTTTTTGCTTCCCCTACTTGACAAAATGGGGGGAGGGAGGATATACTGGGAAAATCAGATTTTGTTTTTGGCATCAACCCAAATTTTGAAGGATTTTCCAATGAAGAAAAGATCCCTCCCCCTTTCCCTCTGTTTCCTCGCCGGTCTGTCTGCCGGAGCGTTGACCGTTTCTGCCGCACAGACGGTCGAATTTGAGCGCGTCTCCGTCACTAGCGATTTTTGCGCGGAAGGCGCATTTTACGCGGACTTTAACCAGGACGGAGACACGGACCTGACGTACGGCGCGTACATTTTCTACGGTCCCGATTTCAAGAAGAAGGAAGCCTACCGCGAAGCGAAACCGTTCCAGCCGACCGGATACTCGGATCAGTTCCTCTGCTTCACGGACGATCTGAACAAAGACGGTTTCCCGGACATCATTCAGGTCCCGTGGCCCGGTACGGACGGCTTCTGGTACCAGAATCCGGGGAAAAACGGCGGCGAGTGGAAGAAATTCTTTATCTCGCAGGAGATCGGAAATGAATCTCAGGTCTACGTGGACGTGGATGGCGACGGGCAGAAAGATCTCGTATTCAATCGGAACGGCTACATGGGGTTCGCCTCGTACGATCCGAACGACACGACCGCGTGGAAATGGCACGCCGTCTCGGAAAAAGACGACAAATACCAGCGGTATTTCCACGGGATCGGTGCCGGTGACGTGAATTCGGACGGTCGGAATGACGTGATCGACTCCAAAGGCTGGTACGAAAACCCCGGAAAAGACGCTCCCAATTTCAACGGTGTCTGGAAGTACCATTCCTTTGAATTCGCGGACCGGGCGTCCACGATGTGCGTTTTCGACATTGACGGCGACGGACTCAATGACGTGGTCTGCGCATGGGACGCGCACCTTTACGGACTCGTCTGGTGGAAGGCTTCCAAAGCTGCGGACGGTACGATGACGTTCGAGAAAAACGAGATCCAGCCGATCGATCCGGCGAATCCGGAAGGAAAGCTCAGCTACACGCAGATGCACGCAATCGACTATGCGGACTTCAACGGCGACGGTCTGACCGATTTCGTGACCGGAAAACGCTGGTGGGCGCATGGTCCCAACGGCGACAAAGAGGCGAATTTCCCCGCCGTCCTTTACTGGTACGAGTGCCGCCGCGAAAACGGCAAGACCTGGTTCGAGCCGCACAAGATCGACGATAATTCCGGCGTCGGAACGCAGATCACCGTCGGCGACGTCAACGGCGACGGAAAGCAGGACGTTCTGTCCGGCAACAAGAAAGGCTGCACGCTTTTCATTCAGAAATAGTTTCATGGCCGTGAGACCGGATGTTTTCGTCCGGGGTTGAGCCGCAATCCCTTTCCGGATCGGATTTTCCGGAG
>CAZRGJ010000447.1:0-3005 GCA_964599445.1 uncultured Planctomycetaceae bacterium
GGCCAACCTTCTGACCGCCATCGCGGACGCGAAAATGGACAGCATCCCGCTGGTCGCCATCACGGGACAGGTCGGTTCCAACGTCATCGGAACGGACGCCTTCCAGGAAATGCCCTCGACGGAGGTCTTCCGCAGCATCACGAAGCACCATATGCTCATCATGGACCCGAACGACATCGTTCGCGGGATCAAGGAGGCGTTCTACATCGCGAACAGCGGACGCAAAGGTCCGGTGCTCGTCGATATTCCGAAAAACGTCTTCCTCGCCCAGGTCGGCCAGCCGTTCCAGAGCGAAAAGGGAGTCACCATTTTCGAGGAACCCGATTTTGACTGTGAACTGAATCTCCCGGGCTACGGCGAAAAAGAAATGCCGACGCCGGAAGAGGAAGCCATCTCGCAGTGGGTCGAGCTGATCCGGTCCGCGAAAAAACCGGCGTTCTACATCGGCGGCGGAGCGATCGCGTCGGACGCTTCGGAAGAGATCATGAAGCTGGTCGAAAAGACCGGGATTCCGGCCGCCAGCACGCTGACGGGTCTGGGAGCGTTCCCGGCGGAGCATCCGCTTGCGCTCGGTCTCCTGGGAATGCACGGTTCCTGCGCCGCGAACAAAATGGTCCACGAATGCGATCTCCTCATGGTGCTCGGCGCGCGTTTCAGTGACCGCGTGACGGGAAATGCGAAACGTTTTGCTCCGAATGCGAAGATCGTCCACGTCGACATCGACCTCTCTGAGATCCGCAAGATCATCGATCCGGCTCTGGCAGTGACCGGGGATCTGCGTGAAGTGCTCGAGAAGCTCAACGCCGCGCTCCTTCCGATGCAGATGCCCGACATTACGCCGTGGGTCGAGCAGGTCAAGGAATGGAAGCAGCGTCTCGGGATCAGCTGCCGCAAGGATTCCAAAAACATCCTGCCGCAGCAGGCGCTCGAGAAGCTCTACGAAATGACGAAGGACCAGGATCCGATCGTCGCGACGGGCGTGGGTCAGCATCAAATGTGGACCGCGCAGTTCTTCAAGATCAACAGCCCGAAACACTGGCTTTCCAGCTGCGGTGCCGGAACGATGGGCTTCGGTCTCCCGGCAGGCATGGGCGCGAAGATCGCGAATCCGGACAAAATGGTCATCGTCGTGGAAGGGGACGGAAGTCTCCTGATGAACATTCAGGAAATGGGCTGCTGCTTCTGCGAGAAGATCCCGGTGAAGGTCCTGCTTCTGAACAATCAGTACCTCGGCATGGTGTTCCAGTGGGAAGACCGATTCTGCCGGAAAAATCACGCGCAGACGTTCCTCGGTCCGATCGACGATCCGGAAAAGTACCTCGAAAAGAAGGACTACTGCCCGACGAACCGCTACCCCGACTTCACGGCCATCGCCAAAGGCTTCGGCTGGAATGCCCGGACGGTCATCGACCCGGCAGAGCTGGAATCCGCGCTTCAGGAGATGATCGACGCGGAAGGTCCGTACCTTCTCGACGTCGCCATCCCGTACAGCGAGCAGGTCATTCCGATGATCCCCGCCGGCGGTACTTTTTCCGACATGATCCGCGAGTAGAATTCTCCTCCGGCTGACTGCATGAACCTGGAAGCGGCGCATCCCGCGCCGCTGGACCGGGACTTGAGGACCCGCGGTTTCTTCCGCAGAAAAACCGACCGGACCGCCGTTGGGATGTGCGCGGAAAAGGCGTTTCCAAATTTTCCGCATCCCGCTGCGCTTTCCGAGTCTTTTTGCGGCCTTTGCGCCGAAAAACTTCATTTTCTGCGCACTTCTGCGTATTTTTTGTGCTTTCCGAGAGGAGCTCTTCACGCTCCGCGCACGCAGTTTTCGGCTCTGCGTTCACCGTTTTGGGCGCATCGCACGCAGTTTTCGGTGCTTTCGACGCGGTTTTCGGCGTTTCGCACGCAGTCTCATGAGCCGGTGCGGTGGAAGGGCCAGGGAGTTCCTGAAATTCCTGGAGTTCCTGAAGTTCATTTCGTGCCGAGACAGCCGTCGGGTGGGAGTTTTTTCCCATCGACTCGAAGACCTCGATCAGGACCTTGAGCATTTCGGCACGCGTTGCGGTTTTTTCTTTGGGAGCGGGGAAAAGTTCCGCATCGATCGGCTTTCCGGCTCCGTTGAGCGCCGCGAGGTAACGGCCGTACGGATCTTCACCGGCGAGAAATCCGTCCCAGAAATCGTACTCGTAGCAGACGGGCAGTCCCGGCTCATTCGTGTCCCAGAGGTTCCCGAAATAGCCAAGCTTTCTCCAGACGGCGCGATTCACGCTGACGTCATCCTGAACGGCTTTTTTCAGCTCAGGATACTCCAGACGAAGCCAGTTTTTTCCGTCTTTTCCGCCTTGAATGCCCAGCTCAAGGACCGCAAGAAGTCCCTCTTCGCCGCAGGTCTGGAACGCGCTGTGCAGAATGTGAAGAGCGTCGGCCATCTGCTCTTCGAGGATCTGCACGTAGCCGGTCCTGATGCGGCGTTCGGCGATGTACTCGCGCCATTTTGCGAGCACTTTCGGCGTGCCTGCCGGGAGGGGAAACCGAACTTTTTCGGGCAGGATCCTTCCGGAATTCGGCGACGTAAACCACTCGGGAAGGATCGTCCAGTCCCATTCGCCGGATGGCGTCTGACTTTCCGGAACCGCGTTCTGATGCAGGTCCTGCCGCTGCGAATGATCGAAATTTTCGGCAGAGACAGTGCGTTTGAAGTTCCATGAGCGGTATGCGCGGTCCATGAAAAAACCTTTCTGAAAGAAACCGAAAATCAGACCAGATCTTAATTTAAATAAAAATCAAATCATTAATTTTTTATTTTTTTATTTTAAATTAATTAATTAATATTTAAATTAATTCTTTCCATGAAAAAACGGTCAGTGAAAACCAGACCATCAAGCCCCATTTCCACCCGTGAAAAAAAGAAGACCGAAATCCCTTTCGGAAGGCGTCAGATCCTGCCAGCCTGAAAGATCCCGCCCATTCTTTCCACATTCTCCAATTATATGGCCAGAGGGCATTCTGTC
>CAZRGJ010000448.1:0-3005 GCA_964599445.1 uncultured Planctomycetaceae bacterium
TTTCGAATTTCCCGAACAGGTGCCCGGCCTTCAGTTCCACGAACTGATTCGGATCATGGTTCACTTCCCCTAAAGTCGGCCGCTCAAACGTCAACTGCGAATTCTCAAAGTCCTGCGTCATTTTTCACCTCGCGTTAATCTAAAGAAGTCTAAGATTCATTTTAGCAAATCGCCTGAAAAAATTCAAGGAGGACAGCCCGCCGGAGTTCCTGCCTCGAAAAACAGCAGAAAACCACGAAAAACACGACGGCAAACGTGAAATTTACGAGAAGACCCACTCTGCGAATACTTTGAATTTTTAAAATATTTCGCGCATTTTCGCACTTTTCGTGAAATTCATGTCCGGCTCTCTTCGGGTGTTTCGGTGAGCCATCCAATCTTCAGCAGTAGAATTTTCTATTCTCCAGAAAGTTCCCGAACAGCAGCCCAAAGACCTTTCAGGACCATTTCTTCAACGTAAAGAAAACCGTCTCCCAAAGCGTCTCGCACGATCCCGGCTCCGCCGCCGGTGAGGAAGACCTGCGGTTTCGCGTGAAGCTGTGCGGAAGTCTGTGCCGTCAATTCCCGGATCGTGCCGACGGTTCCCCAGAAAAGCCCCGCCTGGATCGCGTCCAGCGTGTTTCGCCCAACAGAAGAGATCTCGTTCGCCTTCATGGAGCCAAGCATCGCATCGACGTCCACACACGGAAGCGCATCCGTCTGTTCTTCCATGGCGACGGCACTCATCCGCAGTCCCGGCGCGATCGCACCGCCGCAAAACACGCCGTCCTGATCTACCAGATCCACTTTCAGAGCCGTCCCAAGATCCGCGACGATCGCCGGCCGGTCAGGCTCCCGAAGCTCATTTGCCGCAGCCGCAGCCAAAAGCCGATCGACACCGACCCGTTCCGGAAAATCAACGTTCATTCGGATCGGAATATTGCGATACGTCAGGACCGTGACCGGATCTTTCGGCCGTTCTTCTGCGAGCCATTTCCGAACCTGCGCCAGAACGGGACGATTCACGCTCGCGATCCACCAGGAACAGCATTCCGCCGCTTCCGTGAACTTTGCCGCCCCTTCCGCCAACCGGTCCCAAAAATCCTCCTGACGGTGCGCAACGGCCTCACAGTGTACTCCGTCACTGATCTTGACCCGCGTGTTCCCAATGTCCAGCGCGATCTGCTTCATGCCCATCTGCTCCGCAAGACTACTCTTCCTCTTCCTGCTGAAGCGTCTCGGCGATCCGCTTGACCAGAATATTGAGATTCTGTCCCGTGACTGCCGAGATCGTCATGACCGGGCGTCCCGTGAGTTCTTCCAGCTGCGCCTTCACGGTCTCCGCTTCCGGGATCTCCGCCTTGGAAATGACGAGGATCTCCGGCCGTTTCGTCAGAAGTTCATCATACTGAGCCAGTTCGCTGCGGATCGCACGGTAATTCTCGATCGGATCGGTCCCGTCCATCGGAAGCGGCTCCACAAGATGCACGAGGATCCCGGCACGCTCGATATGCCGCAGAAATTCGTGCCCCAGCCCGATCCCCTGTGCCGCACCTTCGATCAGCCCCGGAATGTCCGCAATGACGAACGAATAGTCCAGCCCGATCTGCACACGGCCAAGATTCGGATATTTCGTGGTGAACGGATAGTTTGCGATCTCCGGACGCGCTTTCGTCAGACGGGACAGAAGCGTACTTTTCCCGGCATTCGGCTTTCCGAGCAGCCCGACGTCCGCAATGACCTTCAGCTCCAGCTTCAGCGTGCGGACCTCGCCTTCCTCTCCCGGCGTACACTGTCTCGGCGCACGGTTCTGAGACGTACGGAAGCGCATGTTTCCCTTTCCTCCGGAACCGCCGCGCGCCACGTTCACCTGATCGCCGGCATGAGCAAGGTCCTTCATCAGAAATCCGGCGGCTGCATCGTAAACGAGCGTTCCCGGCGGCACAAACAGGATCGTGTCTTCCGCTTTCGCGCCATGCCGCTGGCACCCCTGCCCCGAGACGCCGCGCTTCCCGACCCACGTCCGTTTCATCGTATACGGCATCAGACTGTCGACACCTTCCTTTGCTTCCAGAATGACGCTACCTCCACGGCCGCCGTCTCCGCCGTCCGGACCGCCTTTCGGAATGTACTTTTCACGAAGAAAACTGACGCATCCGTCTCCGCCGCGTCCGCCGCGCACCACGATTTCTACCTGATCGACAAACATGAACCCTCCGTGAAAAGAAACGCACTGCACCTCGGGAGCCGATTCGACTATCCCGTTTTTCCATTTTCTCCAATAAAAAAAGCCACCGGAAGATTCCCGATGGCTTTCACCAGTGCTGAAGAGAGAACTCGAATCTCCACCCTATTAGCTAGGACTAGGACCTGAACCTAGCGCGTCTACCAATTCCGCCACTTCAGCAGCAACACGAGTAAATATAGCAGATTTCCATATTTCCGCAAGGGGGGGGAGTGCGATTTTGATCAAAATTTTGCAAAATTTCCAAAATTTCACATTTTGGACGCATTCGCTTTCCTCGAATGCCCCCATTTTCCGCAATCTGCCGCTCCATTCAAAAGAAAATAAAGAAACTGCGCAGATTTTACCAGCAAAACCGACCTTCATCCGACCTGTTCACGCCCCGAGAAAAGATTTCAGTAAACTGAAAAAATTTCCAAAGAAACGTCATCGCACGCAGCGCACCAACCGCACCAATCCGATTTTTCAAAACAAAATCTTGGAAATCTTTAAAAAATTTCTCAAAAACCCCTCCTCCCCCCTTGAAAATAGGGGAAATACGCAGATAATTACGGCAAATAGATTCAGTAGTGTATTTTAAAACAGGATAAAATCATGCGCCATTTACCTTTTTCCATTTTGGGACTTTGCCTTTCCGCCATGCTTTGGGGGTCTACCCTGAATGCAGATACGCCAGCCGAAAAACCGGCCGAGAAACCTGTGGAACAGCAGCAGGCTGAAAAACCTGCCGACCAGAAACCTGTCGACCAGCAGCAGGCTGAAAAACCCGCCGACCAGAAAC
>CAZRGJ010000449.1:0-3003 GCA_964599445.1 uncultured Planctomycetaceae bacterium
GGCCCAGTCTCATCAAATCGCGGCGGGAAAGATTTTTCATGGAAGCATTCCTTTCATTTAAGGTTGGGAAATTCGGGAGGAAAAACGCAGGTTCCCCCACATTTTCAGTCTCATTATAGATGAAAGTACCGTGGGAGTCAATAGTTTCCCTGAAGAAAATCAAAAAATTCGCGCAAAAACAGAAACGAAGCACAAATCGCAGAGATTCAGAAAAATTTTGAGAAATTCTCTCTCCGTCTCCTTGACAATTGGAGGCACATTTTCTATAATGTGGGAAAAGTCCCCGTTTTCCCGCCGATTTTCCCACCTTCAGGATCCCCAGGAAAGGATTCCCATGAAAAAATCATCCATCTTTTCACGCCATTTCATTCTGATTCTGGCCTTCCTCGTATCGGCAGTACTTCCCGCCGTTTCAGCAGTTCCCGCAAACGCACAGCAGGCGGACGAATTGACGAAAGCGATCGCCTACTATGCACAGAATGCCGAGATCTCCGGAAATGCCGACTACGCCCGGGAACGCTGTGTTCTGGACGTCTACCGGCCCCAAACGGCCACGGACAACGCACCGGTCGTCGTCTGGTTCCACGGCGGCGGACTTTCTGGAGGGAACCGCCATATTCCTGCGCAATTCCGTGATCAGAAATTCCTCGTCGTCCCCGTAAACTACCGACTCTACCCCAAAGCCTCCTGCCGGGACGCGATTTTTGATGCGGCGGCCTCCGTCGCCTGGACTTTCCGAAACATCGAGAAATATGGCGGAGATCCGAAAAAAGTCTACGTCAGCGGGCACTCGGCAGGCGGGTACCTTTCCGCGATGATCGCGCTGGATCCGCAATACCTCGGCAAATTCGGCATTTCAAACATGGAGCTGGCCGGCGCGTTTCCGATCAGCGGACAGATGACGACGCACTTTCAGGTCGTCGGCGAACGTGCCGAACCCGGTAAAAAGCACGGCGCAAACAACCCGCTGTACATCGACGAAATGGCTCCGCTTTATTTCACGAAGGTCCCCTGCCCCAACATGCATCTGCTTGTGGGAGACCCGAAACTCGAATGGCCAGCTCGAGTCGAGGAGAACTACCTTCTCGCTGCGATGCTCCGTACCGTGAAAAACCATCGCGAAGTCGAGATCCGAAGCTACGAAGGCACGAACCACGGCACCGTCGCGGCTCCGGCGGGCGAGTACATTCGCGACTACCTGAACACCAAATAAAACGCACCAAAACGGAAAACCATGCGTTTCCATTTCTTTTGGGATCCAGTTCCCGCCTGATTTTGAAATTTTAAAACGTCCACCCCAAAACCGAAAAGGAGAAGAAAATGAAACTGAATCGTCGAGAAATGCTTAAGGCCGGCATCATGGGCTCAGCCGGAACGCTTCTGTGCGGCGGAAGCCTCGCAAAATGCCTGGCAGATGAAAATATCGGACCATGCAAAGTCGGAATCTGGAGCGGCAATTTCAACCAGGCAAAAGCACTGGGAATGGACTGCCTCCAAATCAGCCTGCCCCTGCGTCCTACAGGAAAAGGAAGCGACATGCGAGTCCCGGAGATCCGCGATCGGATCCTCGCCCAGTCTGCAGAAACCGGCATTGAGATCACGTCGTTGGCGATGGGTGAATTCAACCGTTTCCCGTTCTGGGAAATTCCGGATGCCGTCGAGCAGGTATCCACGTGCATCGACGTCATGGCCGCCATGAACGTGAAGCACGTTCTCATTTCCTATTTTGGCCCCGGGAAGATCGATACGGATGAGAAATACGCGGAAACGATCCGCCGTTTTCGCGAACTGGCACCGAAGGCTGAGGACAAAGGGGTCATCCTGACGATCGAAGCACCGATGAAATACCATGAGCATCTGCGTCTGATCGAAGGCGTCGATTCCCCGGCAGTCCGCATTTTCTACGATCCGGGAAACATGATCCGTCTCTACAAAACGACAGAAGAAGTCTGCGAAGACATCCTGAAGCTCAAAGGACTCATCGTCGCGGCCCATGCGAAAGATTCGACCATCCTTGGAAAAGGGAAACTGGATTACGTAAAGATCTTCAAGGCGTACCGTGAAGCCGGCTATTTCGGCACACAGGTCCTCGAGGGTTCTGTGGACAAGAACGTCGGCTGGGAGGAAAGTATGCGGCAGAGTGCAGCTTACCTCCGCAGTATCCCGCGCTGATTTTTGACCGGGTTCCCGTTTCAGAAAACGGAAACGGGAACTCTCTGCTGAAAATGCGAAAAACGGAAGGACTTCCCAGCAGCTCGGAATGAAAGGAACGTGCTCCACCGTGTTTTCAGTAGTGAATTTACGGTCTTTCAGGATGATTTAAAATAAAGGAGAGATCTCATGGGCCTGATCCATGTTCCGGAACCGGTTTTACCAATGACGGCCGTCTTCACGCACTATCCCGAGGCGATCGACTGGGCGAAGAAGAAAATCGAAGCACATTGGGGAAAGATCGTTCTGGAAAGTGAACCGTTCCCGTTTGAGCAGACGCAGTACTACGATGCGTCGATGGGACCGCATTTAAGGAAGATCTTCTTTGCGATGGAACCGATGATGGATCCTCAGAGACTCGCGAAGATGAAAAACCAGTCGAATGCATGGGAAGAAGAATTCGCGCGTGAATTTTCCGCACCGGAAGTCCGTCCGCTGAACATCGATCCGGGGTACGTGACGCTCGGAAAGCTGGTTTTGGCCACATCGAAAGACTTCTACCATCGAATCTACATTGGGGACGGGATCTACGCCGAGATCACGCTTTCGTTCACGCGCGGTGAATGGACGGCCTTTCCATGGACCTTCCCGGATTACCGAGAACCGACGTACCATCCGTTCCTGACCCGCTGCCGGGAACGGATCTTCGAGCATCGGCGCAAAGAAAAAGGCTGAATCCAAAGGAACGGCAATTTTCGCAGTTTCGGACGTTTCCGCAGAGAAATTTTCGGAGCATTCAGACCTGCGTACGGCAGTGTTTTATGAGTCAGCGGAGGGTTGGTTAGGCTATGA
>CAZRGJ010000450.1:0-2995 GCA_964599445.1 uncultured Planctomycetaceae bacterium
GCCGAATGCATCATCTTTTATTTCTTCAAAAAATTTAAAAATTAAAAATTTTTCCAAAAGTTCATTTCCGCACCTTGACAAAAAAAATCCCATCGCATATAATCAAATGAAAGTGAGTTTCCGGGCAGGCAAATCACGTCCGGTTTTTCGTGTCTCCATCAAAATCCCTCCCCTTTCAGAAATCCCACCATTTTAAAGAAAAAAAGAAAGGAGATCCTCATGCTGAGATCCAACCGTCGAAACTTTCTCAAAACATCTTCCGCACTTGGAGCCGGCCCCCTCATTCTTCCGAGGTCCATCGTCCATGGTGCCGATACACCGAATGAAAAGCTGAACGTCGCCTTTCTGGGTGTCGGACATCGCGGCGGAGCCAACCGCAATGGGATGAACAGCCAGAACACCTACGCACTGTGCGACACAAACCGCCAGACGCTGGACAGTCTGAAAGCGCAATATCCCGACGCCATCATGACCACAGACTGGCGTACGCTCGTCGAAAATGAAAAGATCGACGTCTTTGTCGTTTCCACGGCAGAGCATCACCATGCGCTGGCGTCTCTGGAAGCGATGCGTGCCGGCAAGAGCGTCTACACGGAAAAACCGCTCGCCCGAACAGTCGCCGAAGCCCGTGCGATGCAGAACGAGTACAAAAAACGCCGCGGAAAGATCGCGACGCAGATGGGGACGCAGATCCATGCGGTGAGCAACTACCGCCGTGCGCTGGAGCTGGTCCGTGCAGGCGCGATCGGGAAAGTCACCGAAGCGCACGTCTGGTGCAGCCGCACCATCGCACCGATCGGCCCGGCCGTTCTTGAAGAGCAGCCGATCCCGGAATGGTTTGCGTGGAATGAATGGATCGGACCTGCCCCGATGCGCCCGTTCAACATCAACTACGTGAATCGCGGCTGCCTGAACTGGCACCGCCGCTGGGATTTCGGAACGGGAGTCCTCGGCGACATGGGCAGCCACCTGATCGACCTCGCATACTGGGCACTGGAACTGGAGTATCCGGAAACGATTTCGGCGGAAGGACCGGATCCGGATCCGATTGCACTCCCCCCATGGCAGATCGTGACCTGGAATCATGCTGCCCGCAAAACATCAAGCGAATTCACCAGCGGTCCGATCAAGCTCATGTGGTACCATGGCCCCGAAGGCATGAAACGCCGAAGTGATCTGCTTCAGCCGATGGTCGGAAACGACACCATCATCAACAACTGGGGGATCGGGATCGCGTTCATCGGCGAAAAAGGTCTCGTCGTCTCCGACTACGGCAAGCACATTCTCTCGCCAAGCGGGAAATTCACCGACTACCAGCGTCCGGAACCATTCATTCCGGAATCGGCGGGACACTACCAGGAATTCATCGATGCGTGCAAAGGCGGTCCGGAATCGCTCTGCAATTTCGACTATTCCGGCCGTCTGATCGAAAACAATCTGCTCGGCAACGCGGCTTTCCGTGCGGGAAAGACGCTGACTTGGGATGCGAAAAACTTCACGACCAACTCCGACGCGGACAAATTCCTCTACTCGGACTACGAGTACCGCGACGGATGGAAAGTCGAGCTTTAATTCCAGAATCGAATTCCAGGATTCGATTCCAGGATCCTGTATCCTGAGGATCCCACTCTGTTTTGCGGCCGTGCCTCCATGATCGGAGACACGGTCTCTTTTTTTACCCCATTCCCGCTCAAAGACAGGCACATCCGGCCTTTCCGGGAAACAAATTTTGAAAATTCACACAAAATCGGCGCAAAATTCCCAAAATTTCTCCAAAATCGGTTTCGGGGGGCTTTTCCGGAATGGAAAAATCAGGTAAAATGAAAGAAGAATAGAAAAAATTTCAAAAAATCGGAGATCCTTAAAAAATTGGGGGATTTTTTGAGACGAAACGCAAACTCATTCGTCTTCATATCCAGGCAGGGAATCTATTCATCCGCGCGGAGATCTTCAGCGGTCCACAGAATGGGAAATACTCTGCATTAAGGAAACTCCGATTTCCACGAAAAAAGTCAAAACAACAGGAGGAAAAAATGCGCTTCGCTCATCTTTTTTTGAGTCTGCTGTGTATTGGAGTGCTCGGCACAATGGGAAATTCCGCCGCCATGGGCAACTCTGCCCCACTTCCAAATGAAGGGGAACCATTTGCGCGGCACATTAGTGAAAAACTGGCAGAAGGCGAGTACGTCGAAACGCTGAAGCTCATCGATCGGTCTCTTTTGGGCGAAAATACAGCAGAGCCTCAAATGAACGAAAAATGGCTGACGAAAGAAGCCGTCCGCTTCCTGCCGTCCGTCCTGAACACCCGGAATCAGGCACTCATCCGCCTAAATCGTTCCTCCGAGATCGATGAATTTCTGGAAAAATTTGAGACCGCCAACGCTTCCTCCTGGCGCGCACTTCAGGCACTTGCGCAGGTCTGGAATTCTTTGCCGGCTCATGGACGGGTCGTTTCGGGAAAATTCTACCGCGGAAATCAGCAAAGAAACGGGCAGTTTGCCTCTTCGCTGGAGCGTGACCGTACGCGTGCGTGCCAGCTCATGTTTCGCTGCATCCCGCTTGCGCAGGCAGACGAAGACTCCGTCGCCGCCGGCTGGTTCTTCCTCGATCTGGCCGACTTCATCCTCAAAAGCCGAAATGGAAATCAGACAGTCTGGGAACTTCAGGACCTCACTGACCTCTCGGTCCTGCCAGACATTGAGACGGAAAATCCGTACGGACGCCGTTCCTTCAACTCCCGCACCCGCGGCGTTCCGCTCCATGAAGACGGTACTCCGCTGACGTTCTCCATCCCGGAATCTCTCGAAAAGGCGCAAAACGACGGCGAACGCTGGCGCTGGAT
The DNA here is from genome assembly GCA_964599445.1 of uncultured Planctomycetaceae bacterium. Classification (GTDB taxonomy): domain Bacteria; phylum Planctomycetota; class Planctomycetia; order Pirellulales; family Thermoguttaceae; genus RGIG3701. The sequence continues at coordinate 2,843 of CAZRGJ010000450.1, forward strand.
GCTTGAAGAAGCAGTCCGTCTGAACCGGGGGAAAAGCATCCCGGCCAAAGATGCCGAAAATCCTGCACTGGATCTGGAAGCCGCATTTCGCGACGAAGTGACGTTCCGCCTTGCGCAGTTTTTCCAGATGCACTACGGAGAACAGACGCTTCA
>CAZRGJ010000451.1:0-2994 GCA_964599445.1 uncultured Planctomycetaceae bacterium
GGCCAGCCCGGTTCCTGGATCTACTCCCTGCTTCCGTTCATGGAACAGAACGCCATCTATCAGCTGGGTTCGACGACCTCGAACACCAACACCCTGCAGAAACTCGACACGGATGACTGCCTTTCCACGCCGCTGAAAGCGTTTATCTGCCCCTCGCGCCGTACGGAAAAAGTGTACGCGCTGGGTACGACCAGCTACAGCAACTCGAACTTCAGTGCCTCGGAAGGCGCGAAGACGGACTATGCCGCGTGCTATGGTTCGACGCATTTTGAAGTGAACAATAATGCGGCTTACGGCAAGAAGGCGAAGGACATCAAAAACTCCGGTACGCTTCCCACCGGTGTCATCTTCGACTGCAGCGCGACCAAGATGGGTGAACTTCGCGACGGTACGTCCAACACCTACCTCGCCGGCGAAAAATTCGTCTACGCTGACAAATACGAAGAAAAAGACGGAAAAGGCGACGAATACGTCATGTACTCCGGTCCGCGTTCCGACTCGGGAGGATCGAACGGTAACTCCAACTTCCGTTCTGCCGGTCACTACACTTCCTTCTCGCAGAACAGCGGCTCGGTCGATGCCACCGGTACGGCCTACCAGCCGATGCAGGACCGTGCGTCCACGATGGCTGGCAATTCCACCTACGCTCCGTCTGCGTTCGGTGCTTCCCACGCCGGCGGTTTCGGAATGTGCATGGCTGACGGTTCCGTCCACTCCATTTCCTACAGCATTGACGGTGCGGTCCACGCCTGCCTGGCCAACCGCAAAGACAACATGCCGGCGCAGATTCCGGACTGATGAGGTCTGAGTTCACGGCATAGATTTCGAGTTCAGAAGCACTGCGTTTTTTGCCGCAGTGCTTTTTTCAAATTAATTTCACGATAGGAGAAGATCATGTATCATACCATTCGTCCCGCCTCCATCCTGGCATCTCTGGTTCTTCTGGCAGTTTCGGCCGTTTCCGCTCAGGCGCAGCTTGAGTACAAGAATGGCATCATCTGGGACCGTCCCGAACGTGTGGAAAACGCGCAGCCTGTCTGCACGCCGGCTCCGGAAGGCGCGGTCGTTCTTTTTGACGGCACGGACATCAAAAAGCATTTCAATAACGTGCAGAATTGGGTCGTGAAGGACGGTTACGCGGAAGTCCACGGCGGAACGGCAGAAACGAAACAGTCGTTCGGCAGCTGCCATATCCACCTGGAATGGGCCTCTCCGGCGAAGGTGAGCGGACGCGGTCAGGGACGCGGAAACAGCGGCGTCTACATCATGGGAAAATATGAGGTCCAGATCCTGGATTCGTACCAGAACGACACGTACTTTGACGGTCAGTGCGGCGCGATCTACAAGCAGACGCCTCCGCTGAAAAACGCGTGCCGGAAACCGGGCGAATGGCAGTCCTACGACATTAAATTCACCGCGCCGAAATTCGACGAAAAAGGGAACGTCACGCGCAAAGCCCGTCTGACGGTCATCCACAACGGCGTCGTGATCCAGGACGATTTCGAGCTTCTCGGCGGCACGTTCTGGTACAAACCGGCGGTTTATGAAGCTCACGCTCCCAAACTTCCGCTGAGACTTCAGGATCACGGCAACCCGGTCCGTTTCCGCAATATCTGGATCAAGGAAATCGAAGATTAAGGACGCGATCCATGACGAAATCCATTCTTGGAGCGCACATGTCGATCTCCGGCGGTCTTTACCGGGCGGTAGAGGCCGCGGAGGCTGCCGGTTGCCAGTGTGTGCAGATCTTCACAAAAAACAGTAACCAGTGGAAGGGGAAAGCCCTCACGCCGAAGGACATCGAGCTGTTTCGCGAGGCGCAGGAACGCTGCGGGATCTCGCATCCCATTTCGCATGACTCGTACCTCATCAATCTGGGGTCGCCGTCGGACGAACTGTGGCTGAAATCGATCGCGGCGTTTGAGGACGAACTTCTTCGTGCGAACGAGCTGGGGATCCCCTTCGTCGTGACGCATCCCGGCTCCTACACGACTTCGACTCCGCAGGAGGGGCTGGACCGGATCGCGGAGGGACTGTGCCGAGTGCTGGAACACACGGACGGGATCCGGACGCGGTGTCTGCTCGAAAACACTGCCGGGCAGGGGACCAATCTGGGGTTTGAGCTGGAGCATATCGCGCAGATCATCGAGAGTGTCGAGGGGCGGAAACCGGCGGAAGCGTCCGGAGACGATTTCCGTTTGGGCGTCTGTTTCGATACGTGCCATGCGTTTGCGGCAGGATATGATTTCTCCACGCCGGAGAAGTACGCGGAGATGACGTCACACTTTGACGAAATCGTTGGTTTGGCGCGTTTCCGTGCGTTCCACATCAACGACGCGATGAAGGATCTCGGCAGCCGGGTGGACCGTCACGCGCACATTGGTGAGGGAAAGATCCCGCTGGAATCGTTTCGGCTTCTGCTTTCCGACCCGCGTTTTGAGGACGTTCCGAAGTATCTTGAAACGCCGAAGGGAACGAAAAAGAACGAAGAGACCGGTCTTGAAGAAGATCGGGACGTCGTGAACCTGCGGACCCTGCGCGGTCTGATCGGTGAATAGGATGGGAGGGTGAGTCCATGAGCGAACAAACTGCCTCTTCCTCTCCCCGACGCTGGCGTGCGCTGGACGATTCTCATCTTCTCTGGCGACGCTGGGAAGAAGGGACGCCGACGGACAGTGAACCGCTTTCGGTGGTCTACTGCCTTGATTCGGACGATACGCACCTGATGAACGATCTTGGGGCTGCCGTGATCCAGTGCCTTCAGAAAGAAACGCTGACGCTGGATGAGCTTCTGGACCGTCTTGCGCAGGACTACCTTCCCGCACCGGAACTCCGCGACGTGATCCCGCGTGTTCTGATCGAGCGTTTCCTCCAAAGCATGACCCTCTCCGGCATGGTCTTTGAGGAAAACCGAATGGATCGAATCTCCCGTTTGGAGTGCGGCAATACAGTCACGTTAGTGACTTTTGCCGCTTTTTTATTCGGCGATACAGC
>CAZRGJ010000452.1:0-2994 GCA_964599445.1 uncultured Planctomycetaceae bacterium
TGGGGTACCGAAAAACTTCCATGGCATTTGCGCGATGGAAGTTTTTTTGATTTCATCAGAACGTTTTAGAAAAAAAACACTTCCCCGCATTGACAAATAACCAAAATCTGCTAAAATCAGATTACTATCCGAATAAAAGTTTTCTGGAAAACGGAACGGCTGCAGAAGAAAGTATGAAAATGGCTGGGGCAGGAAATTGGCTTGATCTGAGTGTTGCGTCATTCATCGTATTTGAATTTTCCAAAGAGATCATGATCGGGTTTTTGCGTCAGATCGGCTCGGAAATGATCGGTATCGTCCGAACGCCGTCTGAAAAAACCACGACGCTTCGGACCCGGGAGGGACGAAAAGAACTCTTTACGATCAACTACCGATGGGCAGACAAAGAAATGATCCGCAATTTGGAAGGCGGGCAGATCTGGGTCCTTAGTGAACGGATGAAGGACGATTTCTGTCTCGATATGAGTTTCTCTCCGATCTCCGACACGCTGCTTAATCAGCTGAACGGGATGCCGAATCTGCGCGTTTTGAAAATTTCCGGCTGTCGGGGAGTGCACCGTGACGCCGTCCAAATGTTCATTCTGCAAAACCATCAATGCCGCGTCTTTCACACGCCAGTTACGTATTATGCGTGCAAATGGATCTTTCTGCTTACGCTTTTGGGATTCATCGCATTCTACTATATCAAAAATCCATCCGCAGCCGGCAGCGGCAATTCCATTCTGGAGCTTGTCGGCGGCTGGTTCTGGGAGCTTTTAAGGGGGGCTTTTGGGATTTCCGGTGGGGTAGATATTTCGTAATCCATAAAAGAATTGGCAAAAGCTGGGGAGAAACGGAGGAAATTTGGAAATTTTTGAAGAATTTCCGTCTCTCCCCTCTTGCGTTTTCTGCATAAATCGTGTATCTTTGAAGTTTAGAAAAGAGTGTTTTTTATTTCGATCTGAGAGTTCGGGAGCTTTTCTGTTTCCGAAACTCCTCCCACCCCGAATCAGGAGAATATTTTATGAATCGACGCGAAGTCATGAAATCCCTTGCCGTTCTTTCCGCAGCCGGAATGCTTCCGGGAATCCATTCCGCATTTGCAGAAGCCGCGAAGTACGGTCTGAAGCAGTCCGCGTGTCTCTGGTGCTATGGCGGATACATGAAGAAGAACAATATTCCGCTGGATCAGTTCTGCGAAGCAGTCGCGAAGATCGGCGTGCGCTCTCTTGAACTTACCGGAGCCGGCCAGTGGGAAGTGATGAAAAAGTATGGTCTCTGCTGTGCCATGCTTCCCGCTCCGATGGGGATCGCCCGCGGTTTCAACCACACGGAATATCATGAAGAGCTCATCGTGAAGACGAAAGCGTGCATCGACGAGGCCGTCAGCTGGGGCTTCAAAAACGTCATTTGCATGTCGGGCAACTGCGAAGGCATGGGCAAAGAGGAAGGTATGGCAAACTGCGTCACGGGTCTGAAGGAAGTCGTGCCGTACGCCGAGAAAAAAGGCATCGTGCTCTGCATGGAGCTGCTCAACAGCCACGGGCATAAAGACTACATGGCGGACTCGACGGCATGGTGTGTGGAACTGACGCACAAACTGGATTCGCCGAGCTTCAAGATCCTCTACGATATTTTCCATGCCCGTGAAATGGGTGAGGATCCGATCAAAGACATTCGCGAGCACCACGACTGCTGGGGCCACTACCATACGGGTGGATGGCCGGGCCGTGCGGAGATCGACCTTGCGTCTCAGCAGCTGGATTATGCGAAGATCATGCGCGAGATCGCCGAGACTGGCTACCAGGGCTGGATCGGTCAGGAATTCGTTCCGCGCCGTGACGGTCTCAAGAGCCTGGCGGAAGCGTTCGGCATCTGCGATGTCTGAGCTGCATTTCCGGAGCCGTCATGTCGGTGTAGAGCCGAATGTTTGCCGAACGGCAGAATCCGGAACGTTGACTGAATGAGGGCTGGAAGTTAAGGAAAACGAAAGTCTGGAAAAGGTACTGGACTTTCGTTTTCTTGCGATTCCGTCAGCCCGAATTCCCGGTTACGCCATGAAATTTCAAAAGTCCCCCCATTCCCAAGGAGTTTTTCCATGCCGATCTCCATCATTTCCGCGACGCCTGCACATCAGCGCGAAGCGGCGCACCTGATCTATGATTCCACCAACGCCTGGTACGAAAAAAATCGCGGATTCACTGCGTTTACCGGCGAAAAAGACTCTGCGCTCCTTTTTTGCCGAACCTACGCCGCTCTTGACGGACAGGAAAACCACCTGATCGCATGGGATTCCGATGCACAGCGGATCGCGGGATCCTGTTTCGTGCATCCGCGTCCTACGCACATTTCGCTTGGGATCATGAACGTTCATCCGGACTATTTCGGACAGAGCATTGCGCCGCGGATCCTGGAGTGCATCATTGAGATCGCACGCTCACGGAATCTGCCGCTCCATCTCGTTTCCAGCGCGATGAATCTGGATTCATTCTCTCTCTACAGCCGGATGGGATTCGTGCCGCACACTGTTTTTCAGGACATGATGTTCCCGAATTTTGACCCGCAGAAAGTTTCTGGAATGCTCTCTGCCGACGTTTCCCGATTCCTACCGAATGTCCGTCCTGCCCAGCTCTCCGACGTTCCGGTCATTGCTGCGCTGGATCTGGAACTGACCGGGCGCGACCATACGCAGGACTTCACCTACTTCATCCAGAATCCGGACGGTGCGTGGCGTACGTGGGTCCTCGAAACGGAAACGGGACTCGCTGGTGTTCTCTCCTCCGTCTGCGACCCGGGAAGCTGTATGCTGGGACCGGGGTTCATGCGGGATGAGGATTCCATGCTTGCTTTGATCTTTACGGCCTACTGTGCATTCACGGAGCCGAAGGACGCATTCCCGTCGGCAAAACCGATCTTTCTGGTTCCGTGTGCCGCACAAAAAGCGGTCCGGACACTCTATTCATGGGGGGCTCGGAATACGGAGATCCACGTTGGGCAGACGCTCGGCGGAGGCAC
>CAZRGJ010000453.1:0-2992 GCA_964599445.1 uncultured Planctomycetaceae bacterium
ATTGCCGGATGAACCGTCTTTTTTTACTTTCGGTATTCGGTATTCATTCCGTGCTCTGGAAATTTTCGGAAAAATCGGCGGAACGGGTTGACAGACCAGAAACCGTTTGGTAAAATGAAAGAAAATCAAACGAAATCGATGCGCGGAACATGCCGTGCGCCGGTTTTCCGTGTGCAGTTTTATTTTACGGAGCCTTCCATGAAAAGATCCCGCCTTTCTGTCCGTCTGCTGGCACTGTTCGGCAGTCTTTCTCTTTGGACTCTCGCTTCCGGAGCCTTCGCGCAAACGCAGACGTTCTGGCTTGACGAAATGGACCTCTCGCTCACCCATTGTGCCTGGCGGACTACGCAAGCGAAAACGTCCGTCGGCGGAGAACCGCTGACCATCGCAGGACAGACTTGGGAACGCGGAGTAGGAACGCACGCTCCGGCAGAGATCTCGGTCCGCAATCCGGCTCAGGTCGGCGTTTTTTGCGCAAAAGTCGGCATCAGCGACGAGACCGGCTCTTCCGGCCCGCTGGAATTCCAGTTCTTCACCGACGAAAAACTCATCTGGAAAAGCGGTGAAATGTTCAAGGGTACGCCGCCGAAAGATGTCCGGATCTCCCTCGATGGGGTAAAGACGCTCCGGATCGCCGTGGATAAAGGAGAAGTCTACTATGGTGACCACGCGAATCTTGCCGATGCGCGGATCGAATGGCCGGCAGATGCCCGGGTCCCCGAATCGGAAACGTTCAAGACGCCGAGGATCTTCCGAATGGCGAAACATTTGAAGGACGAAAGCGGTAAAGAGTTCACCCGAATGGACGAAAATGCGTCGGAATGGTACGCGACCCGGGAACTGCTCCAGACCGGAATGTCCGATGAGGTGAAGTCCCAGGCACTCCACCCTGCCTCCACGATCTTCCCGACGGACCGCGATCCGCTCGACGTGGCCGTCCGACGCATTTTCCCGCTGGTCGACGCACTGACCACGATGCCGAACGGCCCCAAACTCACGGAGGAACGCAAGATGCTCGAAGCACTCGACGCACAGGCCAAAGCCGTCCCGGTAGAAGACCTGACCGCGCGGAAAGCGATTTTCGCCCAAGTGACGGCACTGCGCCGAAAGATCATGCTGCAGAATCCGCTTCTGGATTTCTCCGACCTGATCTTCCTTAAGCGGCACTACCTGAACGGCAGCGTCCCGGATATCTACGGCTCCCATATGTGCGACCAGTACTTCGGTTTCCATCAGCTTCCGGGCGGAGGACTTTACGTCCTGAAAAACGCGTTCTCGGACAAACCGGAAGTCGTCCCGGTCCTGACTGAGCCGGTGAAAAACGGACGGCTGGCTGGACGGATGCTCGACAAAACGTGGGGATTCCTGTCTCCGGAACTCTCACATGACGGCACGCAGATCCTTTTCGCCGCTGCCGACACTCACGCAGGCGAACGCCACAAATACGAGTGGACGCAGGAAAACTGCTTCCACATTTTCAAGGCCGATTTCGACATGAAAACGGGCAAGGCGTCGAACATCACGCAGCTGACAGACGGCGCGTTCAATGAATTCGACCCGTGCTTCCTTCCGAACGGCCGGATCGTCTTCATTTCCGAACGTCGGCTCGGCTATGGACGATGCCATGGCAGACCGGTCCCGACGTACACGCTCCACACGATGAACGCGGACGGCAGCGACATCACGACGATCTCCTTCCACGAAACAAACGAATGGGCACCAGTCGTGGACCATAATGGGATGGTCGTCTACACACGGTGGGATTACGTGGATCGCGGGGCGAACAACGCGCACCATCCGTGGATCACGACGCCTGACGGACGCGATCCGCGCGCACTGCACGGGAACTACCATAAAGAGCAGGCTCCCGTTCCGCTCTTTGAAGGCGATATTCGCCCGGTCCCCAATTCCCCGAAATTCACCGCGACCGCCTGTGCGCATCATGGCCAGACGTATGGCTCGCTGATCCTCGTGGATCCGCAGGTCAAGGACGACGATTTCATGAGCTGCGTCCGGCGCATCACTCCCGACCAGGGATTCCCGGAAACGGAAATGGGCTACGGAGGCAATCAGCCGAACCGGTACGCGACCGCGCATCCGCTTTCCGAGTACTTCTACATTTGCGTCTACGATCCGTTTGCCGTCTGGAATGCGTACTACGAGAACAATTTCGGCATCTACCTGCTCGACGCATTCGGAAACCGGACGCTCCTTTACCGGGATCCGGAGATCGCATGCCGCGACGCATTCCCGCTGAAAAGACATCCGATGGAACCCGTCGTTCCGCATCAGACTCTCCGCGGAAAACCACTCGCAAAAGGGGAGACCTTCAAGCCGATCGACAGATCCGCACTTCCGAAGACCGCAAATATCGGGCTGGTGAACGTCTACGATACGAAACTCCCGTTCCCGGAAGGGACGAAGATCGAGCGGCTGCGCATCGTGCAGGTCCTTCCGAAACCCAATCCGTTCGGCGATAATCCGCGCATCGGCTACGGCGACCAGAAAAACGCACGCAGGATCCTCGGTACCGTTCCGGTCGAAGAGGATGGAAGCGCGTATTTCACGGTCCCCGTGAACGTGCCGGTCTACTTCCAGACTCTCGACGAAAAGGGAGTCGCCGTCCAGACGATGCGCTCCGACACGTACGTGCACGAAGGGGAAGAACTCATCTGCCAGGGATGCCATGAAGACCGCCACAGTGCGATCACTGCGCGTCCGCGAGTTCCGCAGGCCATGCGCCGGGCACCAAGTACGATCCAGCCGGATCCGGAAGGCTCGAATCCGTTCAATTTCGTGAAGCTCCTTCAGCCCGTCATTGACGCGAAATGCGTGAAATGCCATGAAGGATCCGACGATCCACGCGCGATCGATCTTTCCCGCGGTCCGGAAAACGAGCATTTCTTCACGTCCTACCGCAACCTGAAACCGTACTGCTTCTTCTACAATCACTACCTGTGGACGGATGCGCGGACGTATCCGGGAAAATTCG
>CAZRGJ010000454.1:0-2988 GCA_964599445.1 uncultured Planctomycetaceae bacterium
TTCCAGAGCCCATCCCCGTCCTCGAAGCCCCTGGCTTCAAAGCCCATGGTAACAAGGGCATAGACCTCAATATCCCGGATGCTGGCATCGTCCTCCACACACCAGATCATCGCGGCACCTCCTCACGTTTTTTTACCATCTTAGCGATTTCGACCGCAGAATGCAAGCGGTTTACACAGATTTTACATTCAAACGTCCAAAAGAGAATTTTCATGCCGGAAAATTTTGCGAATGCCCCGGAATGAGAAAAATCCGGTTCCAAACTGCGTCCCAACACACACGGAGAGATACGGGTACGGCCCGCAGGAAAGAAGGACCGCATCCCGCAGTTTTTTGCTTCTTTAGAGCATTCAGAACTCCGCCTTTTCGACATTCAGCAGCCAAAAGCGCGTGATCTCCTTCAGCTCATCCATCATCGAAGGACTCTGGTCCATCGTCTGCACATAGACAAAGTACGTGAACATTCCCGCCCGGATCGCACGCAGCATCGCAAAACACGGGAGATCCAGATAGAAAAAATCCAAATCGAATCCGTCCAGCTTCTGATCTTCAAAATGATCGACCGCCGTCGAGATCTCCATCCCCTCGTATTCCTCCGAAAGCGTTTCGATCGACTCCTTCAGCAGCTCTTCCGGCTCCACAAAATGCGGCCGTCGAGTCAGAGACCAGAACGCACCGTTCGGCGAGTAAAGCGTCACGTCATGCAGATTCTCCTCACTGTATTCCAAGTCCCATTCGTCCGGATACTCCAAATGAAATCCATTCTCCGTAAACTTCGCCATCGTCTTCGCCTCCCGTCGATTTAAAATAAAAAAATCCCCGCCGCGAAACTCACGACGGGGCCAATCGAAATCTTATTTCGTCAGAGCGGCTTTCGCCATATTGACGACCTGCTCGAAACCAGCAGCATCATTGACTGCCATTTCAGCCAGCATTTTACGGTCGATCATAATATCAGCCTTCGCAAGACCGGCAATGAATTCACTGTAGCGAATTCCCAGGGCACGGCACGCAGCGTTGATGCGGATGATCCACAGCGAACGCATGCTGCGTTTCCTGACTTTACGGTCACGGAACGCAAAAACGCCAGCGCGAATGAGCGTTTCCTGAACCGTACGGGACATATTCCGACGACCGCCGCGGAATCCCTTCGCCTTTTTGAGCATGCGTTTCTTGGCTTTTGTGCGCGCGGCACCATTCGTAGTACGCATTGAGTTTTTCCTTTTCTGAAAATTTTCTGCTTGACGAACCCAAGGTCCCCTTCCTCTTTCCGTCTCTGAAAAGCGGAAGAGCGTTCACTCCTACCCGATTCGTTGAAAGTTTGGTTTGAATCGATTCAAACCGGTCTGCATTGGAACAGAAATCAATAGCTGCCGCCGCAAAGAGCAACGGTGATGCGTTTCACTTCGGATTTACCAACGACGGTCGTACCGCGAAGCTGACGGCTGCGTTTCTGGGACATGCGGGACGCAAGGTGGCTGGTACCAGCCGAGCGGTGCATGGGTTTTCCATTTGCAGAAAGACGGAAACGTTTTTTCGTTCCTTTGTGAGTCTTAAGTTTCGGCATTATTCACTCCTTTCTACAGTCACTAATAAAAAATAGTGCGCTCATTATAGTACACCGCGCGATTTTTTCAAGGGGGACCTTAACTTTTTTTCCAAAATATTTCCCCTTTTTCATTTTTTTATCAGGAAACAGTTTCTTTTTTCACGTTTTCCTGAAATTCACTCTAGTGAAACTTTGACGATTCCGATGACTTAAACGATAGTGAACCTTTTTCCAGTTTTGACGAATTTACAGGGAAAACGAATGTGCTTCATCGAAAAAACACGCAAACACAGCCTGTGGATCCCGGTCTGCCTCACTCTTTCAGCGTTCCTGACGGGCCATCTGAATGAATGCTCCGCAAATGCCACGCCGAACGTTCTGCCGACGCAGGAAAACACCAGAACGGCGGAAAAGACGCAAATGCTCCAGATCCCGGAAGCTGAATGGAAGCAGATGCAGAACGATCTGGCGGATCTGAAGCTCCAAATGACAGAAAAAGCGGAAAAAGCTGCGGAAGAAAAAACAAAAAAAGAAAAGGAAGTCTGGACCAAACCCCAGACGAAACTCCAGGGACGCCTCTATTTCGACGCAATGTCGGTCGATTCTGACGGAACCGCGGGACGGGAAGACTTCAGCGGGACGGCATGCGCGACCGCACGACTGGGAATCAAGGGAATGCAGTTCGGCATGATCGAGTATGAGGCACTCTTCGACTTTTCCGAGGGAGACGTTACCGCGAAAAACGTCTACGCCGGATTCCGCAATCTCCCCAGCGGGCTCGGGATGCGCTTCGGCCACTTCAAGGAACCGTGGAGCCTCGAAAATCTGACGTCGAGCCGGCACGGTCTGACGATGGAACGCTCCCTTCTGAATCGGACCAAAGATCTCTGCGGAGGCCGAAACTACGGCATCATGTTCCACAACTGGGACGCGGAACAGCGTCTCACCTGGGCCGCCGGCCTTTTCGCGGCAAGTATGCCGGAAAGTCTGGACGCCGTCCTTGGCGATGAAGACCATCTCGCGTTCACCGGAAGACTCACGTACCTCCCCATTTACGAAAAATGCCCCGACGGTCACCTTTCGCTCTGGCATCTCGGCGCAGCGGTCTCCGTGCGCGAATACAATACGGAAAAAGCCTCCGAATACAAAACACGCCTGAAAGTCACTCCCGGAAACGACTCCTGCACCATTTCCAGCACGACCTTCACCGGTCTGGAATCCCTCACGGGCGTTCAGTTTGAATCCGCAATGGTACGCGGACGATTCTGCCTCGATTTCGAGCAGGCGTTCTTCTTCATGGACGACCAGTTCGCGGGAGAAGCGGAGATGCACAGCGGCTACGTCGGTGCGTCGTGGTTCCTCACGGGCGAAAGCCGAAACTATGATAAGGCAACCTCGAAAAACCACGTTTTTTACAAAAGATTACCCAACAAAAAGCA
>CAZRGJ010000455.1:0-2981 GCA_964599445.1 uncultured Planctomycetaceae bacterium
GTCGGCATGTGGGGAGGCTGGAACAGCTCACGCGGGAAGAGCATCTCGAGCTGATGGAGACGCTTTCCCGGATCGTGCCGATGATGGAGCGCGTCATGAATTGCGACGGCTTTAATGTCGGGCTGAATCTCGGACGGGTCGCCGGTGCGGGACTTCCGGGACATCTTCACTGGCATCTGGTTCCGCGATGGAACGGCGACACGAATTTCATGCCGGTCCTGGCCTGCACGAACGTGATCCCGCAGTCGATGGAGGCTCTCTGGGAGGTCCTTTATCGGGAATTGAACCCCGGCATCTGTCCGGAGATCGGAAATTGAAATGAATGTGCAGATCCCGTCTCTTTCTTCTTTCCTTCGGGCGGCTGGCTGGGCGAGTCTCCTGACGGTTGGCGTCTGCGTTTCCATTCCCGCAGATTCGACAGGACAGACGCTTCCGGAAACTTCGTCGGCGAAGATATCTCTGGGGATCCAGAGTGTCTTTCTTTCGATCCGGGATCAGCTTGCGCCGTCGCTCGTGCGGCTTGAGACGATGGGCGGAATGGAACAGATCGGCAGTCCGGCGGCCGGTTTTCGAAAACCCGTTCGCGTGTCGACGGGCGTTTGGGCCACGGAAGACGGTTTTCTTTTCGCCAGTGCGGCTGCGTTTGCTCATGAACCCAACGCCGTCATTGCGGTGACTTCCGACGGCAGGCGGTTCCCGGCCCGGCTGGTCAGTACGGATTTTCGGCGGAAGATCGCGCTTTTGAAGATCGACGCTCCGAAGAATGGCGTTCCCATGCGCTTTCAGGTCCCGGAAGCGGTTCCGGTGAGCGAAATGCGTCCCGGACAGAAGATCCTCGCATTCGGCCGAGTGCTGGATCCGGAGGTCCCAAGCCTTTCCGTGGGGATCCTCAGCGGAAAGAATCGCCAGTACGGCATGGCGATCCAGACGGATGCACATGTGTCGCCGGCGAATTACGGCGGGCCGATGACGGATCTTGACGGCAGAGTGCTGGGGATCCTGACGCCGTTCGGAATGGGACCCAACGAGCTCGTGACCGGCATGGAACTCTACGATTCCGGGATCGGTTTCGCGATTCCATTTGAGGAACTTCTGGCGTTTCTGCCTCAAATGCAGACTCGCAGAGAATGGCATCCCGCGCCGAAACTTGGGGTTCTTTTCGGAAATCCGTCGCCGATCCTCGCAGATCTGAAAGTTCGGTACGTTGAGGACGGAACGCTCGCTTCAAGGGCCGGAATTCAGGTCGGGGACCTCATGACGCACATAAACGGCATTTCCGTTAAGCGCGGAATCGACTTTCAGAGAGAATGGATCCGGTACACGGAAGGGGATGCTGTGCGGATCCGCTTTTTGCGCGGCTCCGAGAGCCTTGAAATGGAAATTTTGCTGGAGAATTTAGCGAAAAACGGCGGAAAATAGGAGATTTTGGAAAATTTCAAAAGCATTCTGGGAAGATTTAACAATTAAACGGAATTTGGGTAAGTCGGCCAAGACGCAAAAGATTTTTTGACCAATTGGACGATGAAGGAAAACGTTAAGGGGCTTTTGCGGGCGTCGCAGAGAGCCTGATTTTGGGGTTTCCAGTTTTGTTTTTGTGTGTTTTCGATGAGTGTTTTCCGCCGTCATCTTGACATTTTGTGCAACTACCACGACGATTACGTCGCGCAGGGCGTCAGAGCGCTTGGAAATGCCGGAGGATGCAGCGGGGCGGCATTCTGGAAAGTGCATGGAAAGGATGGGGATTACTGTCTGCGCCGCTGGGCCGCTCAGTATCCCACGCAGGAACGCCTTGATTTCATTCATGCCGTTCAATGGCACGCAAAAGCAGAAGGGTTCACGAAATTCGCCATGCCGGTCGAGACGCTGGAGGGAATGACCTACGTTGCGGACGGAGATTCTTTCTGGCAGCTGGAGCCTTGGATGGAAGGGACTGCCGATTTTCACAAGCACCCCGGAACCGCCCGTCTGGTGAATGCCATGACCGCTCTGGCCGAGTTCCATTCCGCGATGGAGACGTTTCCTGTGGAAAATGAAAAAGGAACGGCTCCGGCTCTTCTTGAGCACGAACGCATTCTTCTGAAATGGACCGGATCCCAGCTGGATCGGCTGGAAAACGCCATTTGCGACCCGAAAAAGAATTTTAATGCGGATCTTCAGAGCGTACGCTTTATTTCTGGCCTTTCGGATTCTGAAGGGCCTGCGGGAGTGGACTGCTGGCAGATCGGAAATGCCGTTACGATACCTTATCGGGCAAAACTGCGTTTTCAGACCCGCCTGCAGGCTGCTGCGTCGGAACTTCTGCTCGTGATCCGGAAACTGCGTATGAGCGTGCTTGCGCAGGTGGTGCGTGTGAGTAATTTCGCGCTTCCGCTGCTTCCCTGTATTCACGACCTGCATTCGGCACATCTTTACTTTAACGGGCAGAATTTCCGCGGATTCATTGATTTCGGGTCTGCCGGAGTCGATTCTCCTGCCGTTGACGTGGCGCGTCTGCTCAATACGCTGACGGAATCCCGCCCGGTCCACTGGCTTGCGGGGCTTGCCGCTTACCAGTCTGTCCGGCCTCTTTATCGTGAGGAACTGGCTGCGCTTCAGGTCTTTCGGAGAAGCACAGCCCTCACGACGGCGATCCGCTGGCTCGAGTACATTTTCATGCAGAACCACCCCGTAAAATGCTCGGCACGCCTCGTGCGTCAGCTGGAAAAAATGACCGAGATGCTGGAAAGAGTCTGATTCTGGTAAGTTTTTGTGATGGAGTGCGTGTTCACTCATTCAGCCTCGGGGGACCGCCGGAGGCGGTGGAAGGGTTTCGCGGCCTTTTTTTACGGTCTTGAGGTTTCCGAAGATTTCCCCCAACCACCCCGTCAGACCTTCGGTCTGCCACCCCTCCTGGGGTGATACCGTTTGTGATGTTGCCAGCGTCGTTCTTGAATTTGGTGGTAAGGGTGAAAAGCATATTCTGGACACGAATCTGCTTCAGA
>CAZRGJ010000456.1:0-2968 GCA_964599445.1 uncultured Planctomycetaceae bacterium
TTTCGATCTGCTTCATCAGCGATCCTCCCGGAATGGAAAGGACCGGCGTCAGCGTTCCCGCAAAATTATTCGAGAACGTCGGGACGAACTGGAAAATCAGCGGATTCTGTGCATTTCCATTTGCGTCCTCAAACTTGAAGTTCACCGTCAGCGGATTCCGCTTGGAAAGCTCGGACGCCTTCATCGGTTCCGGCAGCTGAAGCACTTTGGCATCTTCCGGGAATTTTCCAACACGCACGATCTCCACGTAGACCGTCTCCAAAGACGGGAACGGGATCTCCAGTTTTCCGCCCTTCACGGTCGATCCGCCGGTTTTGCCGCCGAGAACGAGCGTTTCCAGCTCCACTGCCTGACGCAGGGCAAGCACGTGCTCCTTCTCATTGCACGTCAGCTTCAGCGCACAGTTTCCGAGGACGGGGAGGTCTTTCGGCGGAATTTCTTCTGCGGCATTCCACTGGAAGTAAAGTGAATTTTCCTCAAGCGTCAGAGTTGCCGCCAGGTTTTCTTCTTCCCGTATCCGGTAATGGATCTCCCACGTCGGGACGTCGCCGTCAGTTTCCGAAATCGCAAAGAATTTGGTCTGCGTTCCCGGTTTCTTTCCGCTAGATTTTACCGGAAATGCCGTTTCTCCTCCATGCAGCGAGACCGAAACGTCCATTCCCGCATGAGAGATCTGCGTCAGCTCCAGTTTTTCACCGTCCAGGGCAGGGAGCGCAACGGCAGACGGGGAGTTCTTGAACGGTTCTGCCGCTTCCTTTTGGCGTGCTTCCTCTTCTGCTTTGGCATTCTCCTCTTCTTCTTTTGCTTTCGCTTCTTCTTCTGCCTTTTTCCGGGCTTCTTCCTCTTCCTGGGCTTTGGCTTCCGCTTCTGCTTTGGCTTTTTCTTCCTCTGCCTTCTTTGCCTCATCCTCTGCCTTTACTGCGTCAGAGTCCGCATCAGCACCGGCATTTTCAGTCGAAGTCTTTTCCGTTCCGTCCACATTTTCTGCGGTACTTTCGGTCGAAGAATCTTCCTGATCCGGAGCCGTTTCTTCCGACGAACCGTTCGTTGAGACTGCGTTTTCGTCTCCACCGTCCCCGGCAGTTTCTGCGTTCTCTTTTCCTGCGGCATCTGCGGGATCTTCCGCTCCGTCAGTTTTTGTGTCGGACTCACCATCCGACTGGGCGTCAGATCCCCCGTTGGCTCCTCCATCGGCTTCGCCCTCGGCCGGTTTTTCTTTGCCGTCCGAATCTTTTTTCTCGGCAACTTTTGCGGATTCAGCTTCAGAGGCTTTCCCGGCTTCGTCAGATTTGCCGGCATCATCCGATTCTGATCCTTTCGCTTCTTCCGCTCCGTCTGCGTTTTCTGCCGTTTCCGCATTTTCTGTCACGGTTTCTTTTGCGGCATCGTCTTCGGAAATCTCTTCGGCGACTTCTTCAACGACGTCTTCGACGACCTCTTCACTTTCATTTGCCGAGGCCGCAGGTGCCGTTTGGGCAGGATCTTCTCCGCCAAGACAGAAGATGAGGAGCAGCACGATCAGCAGGATGAGCAGAATACCGCCGCCGATCCCGCCGAAGAGGAACTTTTGTTTCTGCGTTAACTTTCCCCAGAACGCCGTCAGGCTGGCCAGAATGTCCCGGATCTTTACCTGAACGGCAGTCAGTCCGCCGGCTTTGCTTCCAGATGCTGCGTCCTTTCCGGATGCGTGAGCTTTCTCGGTTTTTTTCGAGGCTTCGCTCCCAGAGGCACCTTCCGTATTTTTCCACGTTTGACGCGGTTTCTTCAAAACTGGGCGTACCGGCTGGCAGGATTCCTGTTCGGATTTGCTTTTCAGAATATCCTCATTCTTTTCTGCCTTTTCGGACTTCTTTGAATGGGAAGTCCTGGGTTCAAAAGAAGAGAGGGAAAATGTTTCCGGAACATTCAGTTCCTCTTCCGAATTTTTTTCCTGCACGATGCCGTTTTTCAGGAAATCCATCAGATCCTGCGTTTCTGTCTCTGAATTTTCTGAATTTCCGGGAACGTTTACGGATGCGGCAGCTTCTGCAAGCTCCTCGTCGCTCGCGATGACCGTATCGTCAGATTCCTCATTTTTTTCCGTCTCATCCAGGATCAGCCGGTCGGACGGTTCTGTGGATCCCGGAGTTTTCGTTTCTTCTTTTTCTGCATTTTTCTTCGATTTCGGCGTCGATTCGGTAAATTTGAGCTCTTCCGGGAGATCCTCTTCCGATTTTGGGGGTTCTTTTGAAATTTCGGTCCCCTCGCTTACGGCCGGTTCGTTTTCCCGTTCCTCATTTTCCTTTTTCGTTTTCAGCTCATTTTCGGTTTCCGATCCGGAAGTCGTGGACTCACCGGCATCTTCTTTGGAGCCGGAGGCGGATTTGCCGAACTGCATTCCAAGGAAATCCGGGAGATCGATCTCTTCTTTGGGAGCATCCTTCGCTGAGATCAGTTCTCCAAGCATTCCGAAGTCCGGAATGTCTTTTTCCGTTTCATTTTTGGAAGAGGACTGCGCTGTGGGATGTTCATCCAGGGCCGTTTTTTGAAGCGTACTTTCCCTGGATGCCCGACTCCCTTCTGCGGAGTCCGTTTCAGCGGACTTTTTCTGCTTGCCTGATTTTCCGAAGAAGCCGGACTTTTTGCTTGCGCCGATCCTGCTGGAATGAGAATCTCCACCCTGGATGAATTGGGAGAAATCCAGAGAGACGGAAGAGCCTTCACTGTCTTCATGCCGGAATTCTGCGAGCCATTTGCTCAGTGCCTCCGTGATTTCCTCACCATTCTGGAAACGCTCGGAAGGTTCACGCGCCATCATTTTCAGGCAGATCGTGCACAGATTGGAGGAAAGTTCCGGAAGGAGTTCCTGCGGATCTTTCGGTTCGCCGCACTGATGTTTGATGATCCGTTCGGGGATCGTGTCTCCGGGGAACGGGATCTGGCTGGTCAGCAGGAAGTACATGACGCATCCCAGAGAATAAATGTCGGA
>CAZRGJ010000457.1:0-2967 GCA_964599445.1 uncultured Planctomycetaceae bacterium
TCCCGCAAAACCTTACTATCAGTTCCAATGCCTCCGACACGAAATACACTCTCACGATCCAAAACTCTACGGACGACAATGAAGGCAACCTCTTTACCGTTCCGAGCGGTCAGGTAAGCACTCTAACCGCGGAAAATATTAAATTTACCGGAGGTACGGGGCATTATGTGAACAAATCTTATGATGCCGGATTGTACGGAGGCCTAATTTACTCTGACGGCTCGATCACGATCAAAGGTTCCGCGTCCTTCACCGGCAACTCTGCCCGATTCGGCGGCGTGGCTTATGCCAAATATCCAGAAACAGGTACAACATCCATAAACGGTATTATCATTGTTGAAGGTGAACATCTGTTTGAAAACAACTCCGCATACAGCGGCGGCTGTTTTCAGTCCGAAAATGCAGGCGGCGGTGTTGTAGGGCAGGGAGAAATCGTTATTTCCGGTACGAATACATTTCAAAGCAATACAGCTTCTCAAAACGGCGGTGTGGCTAAAACGACAGGTACCGTTCTGATCGAAGGCAGCAATACATTTATTGAGAACTCTGCAACTAACTTTGGCGGCGGTGCGATTTATTCCTCTGCCGGTACGACTATCAAAGGTACAAACGTTTTCCAAAACAATGCCTCCGCACGAGGCGGTGCCGTGGATGCAGGGAAAGATGTCGTGATCGAAGGCGAGAACATCTTTGAAGGCAATACCGGCAGCGGCGGCGGTGCGGTTCGTTCGGACGACATTGTATATGTCACCGGTACTGGGGCTGGAAATGTCTTTAAAGACAACATTTCCCAGAATGGAAGTGGTGGGGCAATTTATGGTTCTGATGGTGCTGTAATTGACGGAACCAACCTCTTTGACGGAAACTCAGGTTATTTCGGCGGTGCGGTATATTCAAGCTACGACATTACCGTCAGCGGAGACAATACCTTCACCAATAATACATCCCTCCTGGACACCACGGAATCGTGGCGATCCGCCCCCCAAGGCGGTGCTTTAAAAGGAAAGAATATACTCTTTACTGGAAACGGTTCTTCCGCATATTTTGATAACAATGAAGTCATCAAACGTGTGAACGGTACGGAAACTCTGAGTTATGTAAATGATGTCGAGTCCACGACCGTAACCATTCAGGACGGCGGAGATTACTACTTCGGCAGCGGTATCAAAACATCATCCATGACGATCGGAACAGCAGACCAGACTGGTTCTCCGAATGTCACATTTGGCAGCGGATCGGTTACAGAAATTAAGAATGCAGTCACACTCACCAACGCGACCGTGACGATCAAAGGCGGCGCAGGCGCATTCCAGACTGGTTCCATGACGGCGGACGCGGACAGTACGCTGAATCTCATTTACACTTCCGACACTGCGGGAGCGATCATCACGGGCGACGTGACGGGCCTTGCCTCTGCGACGATCAATACCCAATTTACCAACCTGGGAGACAGGGTTCTCGGAACTGTCGCTTTGACGTCGAGCGGTCTGAATATCGTGATGGACAATACGGCTAAAACCTTCAACATTCACCGCGATGGGGAGTATGTCAGCAGCTCCGATGCCATTTCCGGACTCGATGCACTGGCCTCCAATGATGCGATCGTCGTCACGACCACTCCGGCTGCTTTCGACAAGACTATCACCGTCCCGGAAAACCTGACCATTCGTTCCAACTCTCTCGGCACGGACCGCACGCTCACAGCCAGCGGCACGACCCCGATCTTCAAGACCGACGGTACCTCCGCCCTCACGCTGGAAAATATCACTATCTCCGGGGCGACCAATCATGCAGGCGTTGTCGGCGGAAGTGTCATCACGGGCGGAAACTGGAACATTATCGGCGGTACATTCTCCGGAAACAGCATCTCGACACCGGAAGGCGGCTCAGGCGATTATGCTGCAAGGGGTGGCGTGATCAACGGCGGAACGCTCAATCTGCAGGACGTGACGTTCACCGATAATATTGCCAGCTCCGGCGATATTGGCGCAGCGAGAGGCGGGAACAGCAATTACGTTCGCACTCAGACCATGGGCGGTGCGGTGTACGGCAGCACTGTAAATATCTCCGGAAACAGTGATTTCTCCGGCAACCGGATCGAAACTGGGAATGTTTTCTACCAGGATGCAAACGGGCAAATCACCCGCTGGATGGACGAAACGATCGGCGGCGCGGTCTTCAGCGAAAATCTGAACATCGGCGCGAAAGGCGTGCAGGATGCCGTCACGTTCTCCGGCAACGTCGCGGACTCCACGAAAACCACGGGCAGTGCCTCGGCAGCTCTTGGCGGTTCGATCGGCGGTGCGGCCGGTGCGAATGCCGGAAAAGTCACGGTAACGGCGGAAGACGGCGATAAAATTGCCTTCACTGGCAACAAGGCTGAAAGCAACTATTCCCGCGCTCTGGGCGGTGCGATCGGTGCCGGACGCAATAGTAAAGGCTCCGTGAGCATCAAAGCTGAAGAAGGCGGCGAGATCCTCTTCGAAAACAACGCAGCCGCGAATAATAAAGGCACGATGACCGCAATGGGCGGTGCGGTGTTTGGTCTCGAAGGTGTCGAAGCGGAAGGTGCGACATTCACTGGCAATACCGCGAAAGTCAACGTTACGGACGAAGCCGGAAATATCGTTTCACTGTTTGACTACGACGAAGTCACGGCTCATTCCGCGCACGGCGGTGCGATCGCGTCTCACAATTCCTTTGGCGATAGCGTCGTCACGGTGAAAGACTCCACGTTCACCGGCAACAAAGTCGAAGTGACCGGCAATGCTGTGGAAGGCGTTCAGGCGAATGCGCTCGGCGGTGCGGTCTACGCGGCTGCAAAAGACGGCGTTGGAACCGGCAAGGTCGAACTTTCCGGTAAAAACACCTTCACGGACAACTCGGCCACAAGCTCGGCCGGCGAAGCCAAGGGCGGCGCGATTTATGGTGAAGACGTGGCGTTCGTCGGTGATGATTCGGAAGCAA
>CAZRGJ010000458.1:0-2959 GCA_964599445.1 uncultured Planctomycetaceae bacterium
CAGTTCGCACATGAAATATTTGTGCATGGTCCCCGCCGGTTTTTCAGACCATTCACTTAACTTTGGGATTCTCGCTGATTTCCACGATCCCCATCGTTTCGCGGATTTCTGCTGACCATGTGTCTGCACCTCCCTGCGGTCTTGCGGAAATTTTTGGACTGTGGATTTTAGAATTCAGCCCGTTGGTTTTTTTGTTTGAAAGGGATCCTGCCAATGAAAAAACGATTTAAAACGTTTCTTTTGGTCTCTGTGTTTGTCCTGCTGGGCATTTCGTTTACTTTTGGATCTCCGGCGTCAGATTCTCCGGTATCCGAGTTGGGAACGCCAAATGATTGGACGACGCTTGAACGGATCGATGCGTGGACGCTGCCTCGTGAATTTACGTCCGAGCTAAAGACGTCTGCGGAACAAGAAAGCGTTCTTCTCGATGCTTCCGCACTGGCAGATTCCGGGAATTTCAGCAACATTCAGCTCAACGTTCCGGGAATCGACGTGCGATCGGCTGAAAACAGAACGTTTCTCTTTGCTCTTGACGTAGAAGGCACGAAAGACACGCCGGTCAACGTTTACCTTGAGGGGAGAAACTCCGATGGAAAGTTTCTTGCTGTCCATCTGAAGCGCGGGGGACGATTTTCCGGGATGCTTAACGGGAAACGGCAAAAAATGTACTTTCAGGCATTCATTCCCAAGGGGGTTCAGGAACTTCACTGGCGTTTCGATTTTTTCAAAGCCGGCGTTTTCAGACTTTACGGCGTCAAGACGCGATTCCTCCCGACGCAGGATCCGACCGTGGAAATGAAACGGAAGCCGGAACTCATTTTTTATGTGCCGTTTGACGGAAGCACGGATCCGAAACTGGCCTTTGGCGAGAGTGTGCCGCTCGAGTCGCGGAATGTGGATCTCGTTCCCGGAATTTCTGGTCAGGCGGCCGAATTTACACGGAAACGCAGTTCGATACTGAGGTACGCATTGGAGAAAAATCTTGATCCTGTGCGCGGAACGATCTCCGTCTGGGTGAAGGGGTCCCCTACGGATGCCGGGTGGCGCACGATGCTCACGATGCCCTGGAACATGGAGACTCGGATCGGTTCCGGAGCTGTCTGGTTCTGGATCTGGTGCGGAAAATTGCGGTGCGATACCAGCGACGTGATGGATCAGAGCATTACGTCGGTCCCGCTGGAGCTTGAGGAGTGGACACACCTGGTCTTTACGTGGGATCCATTTCGGATGCGGGCTTTCGTGAATGGGAAACTCGTCGCGGGCGGCGTTCCTCCGGAAAAGCGTCTAGAGCCGTTCATGCCGTTTCTTTACGATCGGCTCAATTATTCAGAATTTCATGTTGGAAACTATTTCGGAAACGCGCTTGAGGGGGCGATGGATGAATTGAAGATCTTCTCTGCGCCTCTTTCTGAAAGGGAAGTTCTTGCGCTTTACCGTGAATTTCGCCCCTTGACTTTTTCTCTCGATGAATTTTACTTTTTCGATGACGAAACTTCCCGCGTGTCGGGGAAAGTCCAAAATGCCGGGGAAAAGGAACAGACCGTCTCTTTAAAACTGCTGAACGCAGACAAAATGGAAGTCCTTCCGCCCCTGAAATTGACCGCCTCGCAAGGAGAGACCGAATTTTCTTTCCCAGGCACGAAACTTTCAGCGGGTGCCTACACGGCAGTCCTTGAGGAAAACGACCGTGTGTTGGGGAAGGGGAGTCTTTACGTCTTTTCCGGCGAGAAATTCCATTTCCCGGACCAGCACGGTGACGGAAAAGGATCGGAAAAGAAAAATCTGGAGCTGAACCAAACGCTGGAGCTGAAACTCGTCGAAGACGTTCCGCTTTTTGAGCTGGGGCCGGATCGTCTGGCGAGTGTTGGTCGGTTCTCTGTCGGCGAACTGAATGGGAAAAAGTATCTGGAAGCCGGAGCGAATGAACATGAACGTTTTGCGATCCGCCTTCCGAAAATGAAGCCGGACGCACTTTACTGCCTGGAGTGGGAGTTCCCTGACGACGCGCGGCGTTCGGCGGACATCATCGCGCAGGATTCTATGGCACCGCGTACGGATTCCTACGAACTTCACACCGGGTACCTGACGGGAGACGAGTACCCGAATTCCGGGAAATTCGTGACGCAGCGGGTCTTTTACCGCGCACGGTCAGCGGATAATTCGCTCCTTTTCATGACGGCCAGAACGGAAGAAAAAGGGGCGGCACTTTCCGCACTGCGGATCTATGAAGTCTCTGGCCCGCTTCCTGCCGCAAAGATCCGTCCAGCAGAACCGGTCAACGGCTGGAAGCGAAATGTCGGAGTTTACTTTGAGGACATCGCGCTTGGGTACGATTTTGGGAGATCGCTCGGAACTCCGGAAGACTTCGAGACGACCGTCCAGCGTCTCTGCGAGTACATGCGGTTCAGCGGGCAGAATATGCTGACGTACCCGGTCGTCTGGTACCATGGACGTCCCGTGAAAGAGTACGTTACGCGGCCGCACATTCCGGAATACTTTAAGGCATTTCTCAAGATCTTTGACCGTGAAGGTCTGGAATTCATGGCTTCGGTGAATCAGTACCGGGTCCTTTTCCCTACTCCGCCGGTGACGCGGGAAGGTTTGGGATCCGGAAAACTCAACGACTCGGTCTTCACCATTCACTCCAACGGACAGCCGGGCCCGATCCACTCCATCTGCCTTTTCCATCCGGATACCCAGGCGATGATGGAGCGGTACGTGGATGAAATGCTTGCCGAAGGGGCAGATCATCCGTCTTTTAAGGGAATCAGCTTTCATCTCGTCTTCAACAATCTGCTCACGTTCGGGGACTTGAAGTACGGATTCAACGACTATCTCGTGGAGGAATTTGAGAAAGTGTCGGGGATCTCCATCCCGGTGGACCACACGGCTCCAGATCGCGGAAAACTTTACGCGGATTGGATTCTGAAAAACGCACGGGAGGAGTGGATCGACTGGC
>CAZRGJ010000459.1:0-1387 GCA_964599445.1 uncultured Planctomycetaceae bacterium
AATTCAGAAAAAGAAACTTACGCACTCAGGAGCTTTTCCGGTTCCTGCGGCGGATAGAAATTTTCGGAAAGGAAGTCGAGAAGTCCGGAATCCGAAAGAGCCTCAAGGAAATCTGCCAGTTTGAGTGCGGAGGCAACGGAAGTTTCGTAGAGGCGGTAGAGGTCTGCGGCACTCCCCGGACGCTTGAGCAGAAGCTGAAATGCCGCCCCCAAACGAGCCGCCGTCGTTTTCTGATTCACCAGTTTCTGTACGTCATCCGGAATCGGTTCTCCTGCAGCGTCGCTGATGCTTCGGACTGCGAGAAACGGAAGGTTCTGCGTGCGGCAGTATTTCGCGATCCTGCGCGTTTCCATATCGACAGCCTGAGCCGAGTATTTCAGTGCCAGTTCGCACTTCTCTTCCGTTTTCGCCACGATGCTGCGTACCGTCAGGAGCCGTCCTCCAAACCGGGTCTCCTTTCGCAGTTCCGCCGGCAAGTGCTCCGGAGAGAGCCTTGAGAAAAGCGAAAGGCGTTCCTTTTCCCAGTCCGCAGAGTCCGCTCCGGCGAATTCGTTCGGAAGAAAAAGAGCGTGTTTCGGCAGTTCGGGAGCCAGCCCGCCCGCAAAACCTGCGGAAATGACCAGGCGCGGATGGTGGATGCGGCAGATCGCTTCCGCGACGTTTCCAGCCGCTGGTTCACCGGCTCCCGTGACGATGGACAGAAAGGCGTTTTTTCCAAGTGTTCCGGAAAAAATACGAAATCCGTTTGCGTGAACGCAGGACGTGTTTTTCAATCGGTCCTCAAAGTAGCCGGATTCGTTTTTCAGTGCGAAAAACACTGCGATGGGGGCACGATCCATGGAGTTTTCCTTTCGTTCCCGGATTTTAGTGCTTCAGGATCTTGTCCATCTGCAGAATGAGGAAGTGGTGCGTATTGTCGCGGAAGAGCTGCTGATTGAAGATCGTTCGCGCGGAACGGTTGGCTGCATCGCCTTCCGCAATAAAATCGCGGTGAAGCAGCGCAAAACCGAGATCCCGGTAAATGAAGGACTGCTGGAAAAGATTCCCGCTGCACTTTTCGATCGCCGGGTCAAAAATGGCCTGAATGTCCGCGATCTCCTTCTTTCGCATCGCGTTGACCAGCCGTTGAGCGGCTTCCAGATCCCGGGCGAAGACGCAATCTGCCGGATACTTCAGCTCGCCGAAGATCGTGTTTGCGCGCTTCATCGCCGTGTTCACGGAAGCCAGATCGTCGCGGGTCAGCTTTTTCTGCATGAGAGCCAGACGGAGCGCGATGATCTCCTGCCGTCCAAGCATCGGATGGAATTCCGGAAGGACGTCTTTCGCGGTTTCGTTGAGTTTTTTTTGTTCACTCTGGAGTTTGTCCAGCATACCGATCGTGAGTCCT
>CAZRGJ010000459.1:1397-2956 GCA_964599445.1 uncultured Planctomycetaceae bacterium
GGCCGACCAGCTGAAGTTCTTTTTTGAGCGTCTGGGTCTCCAGAAGAGCCAGAGATTCTTTCTTTTCCAGTTTTTCGTCGCACAGTTTGCACGCAAGCAGGAAATTCTCATCCGTATCTTCTCCTTCAAGGATCAGGCATTCCCGCATCAGGAGATTTTCGACCGGGACGGCCCAGACCGGGACCCGGGCAAGTTCATTCGCATTCCAGATCTTGTGCAGACCCGCACAGGTTTCGAGAAGTTCGGCAAATTTTTCCCGGAATACTTTTGCCGACGGACAGTCGGAAGACGTGAAATCATTCGTGAGCGCGAATCGCATTTCGCTGCACCACGGGAGCAGGAAGCACGGGGCTTTCCGATACGCCGGATCGACAGATTCCGTTTCGAGACGGCTGAGCGCAAGGATCTCTTCATAGAGTTTGCGCGTCTCGCCAAAATATCCTGCCGCGGAGTCAAAGACGGCGGTTTCGTCCCATTTTTTTGCCTGGTCATCCAGTGCTTTGCCCAGGAATCCTGCGGCATAGCCTTTCGTGTTCAGGACGCACATCCGGAAGATCTTCTGTGTGCGTACCGTTTCACTCCCGGTCAGCGAAAGAACCGCGTTGGCCGTAGGGACCGCATTGGCAAAGTCACCGAAAAGGAGCTGCACGACGGCCAGATTGTTCGTCGTCGTGCGGAGTCGGCGTTCCAGAAGTGCTTTTTTTCGGGAATTGGAGGCAGCCAAACCATCTGCGTTTTCTTTTTCCGGATTCGTGTTTTCGCTGTTCGCGGTATTTGTTTGCGTAAATTTCTTCAGTGCGTTGCTCTGCCGATCATTCAGTTTTCGATAGTCTGTCAGGGTATCTTCACTGACTTCACCCTGAAGAATATCCAGGGCGGTCTTCCAGTGCGTGAGGGCAAATTCATCGCCGATGGCGTCTGCGAGCTCTTTGGACTTCAGTGCGTTCATGGCCTTTTCTGCTTCTTTCAGCTCACCGGAATACGCGAGCGCGATCGCTTTCTGGAATGCCGCGGCAGGACTTTGATCTCCGGCACTCTGGAGTTTTTCGTACGCATCGACAGCCTGCGGATACTGACCGCTCAAAAGAGCCGCCTGTGCCGTGGCGAGAAGAAGCTCCGGCGTCTGTTCCGCATGGAGATTTCCGGTTGCGTAGGCTGCATGGAAATGGTTCCGAAACATCTCCGAGTAGACGAGATATTCCGGAAATTCCGGGTCATCGGCAGGAATTTTTTCTGTCCAGTTTTTTGTTTCGGCAGGCAGGATCGGAGGTGCCAGAAGCACCAGGGAATCGCTTGCCGCGAAAAGGTTCGGATAGTAGAATTCGAGAGCCGCCATTTCGCTGAAATCAGGAAGCGGAGCCTTCGGCGGACGGCAGGGACTCGCGAGGCAGAGGAGGATGCAGAGACCGGCAGCTGCTCCGGCTGCGGGAAAAATTTCGCGGCGCACTCCGTTCGGGAATCCCGGAAGTTTCTTTGTGTAGAAGCGGGTCTGCTTCAATGCACGCATCGCCCGTGCGAAATTCTCTTCATCTTTAATGTACGCAATGTCTTCTGCTGAA
>CAZRGJ010000460.1:0-2955 GCA_964599445.1 uncultured Planctomycetaceae bacterium
TCCAAATTGCACTTGTTCGCGAATTTCTGCGAAAAAGTGTGAACACGCCCTAGCTATTGTACCAAAGAAGGAACCCATACCTCCTGATTTAGTATTTCTGCACTGAAAGAGCATTGCATCTCCAAAATTCAACAACTGGCATTCGTAACCATCACATTGGTAAGTGGTTGCCAAATACTGTCCCAGTGCTTCCATACGGCCCGCTTGATTTACAAATGTATATTCAGCCATTGTGTTCTCCTTTTTTTGTTCTGGATCCCAAAAGTTAGATCGAATGTTCCCTGGGATCACCAGTATTCAATAAATCTACTGGTTTCTTTGTTTCCGTATCAGACTCTGCTGGTACTCGTCCATATTCCAACGGCTGTCCTGAATACACGTTATAACTTTCAGTTATTCGCGGTCTCAGCCGACGAGGCGACTTTTCACTATTATCAGTATCTTCAGAAGACTCGATCGAAACACTAACAGAGGGTGTATGGTCATATAAAGACATTCCATCATCTTCTTCCGAATTTCTATTATTATGGGATATGTTTCGACAACATCTTGCAACCTCCACTACCGCCTTTTCCTCTATCCGTTCTCCAACACGACATCCCGGCGAAGTACAACTATATACCATACCATCCAGCTTCAAATCCGAAACATCAACATATTCTCCACAGATATGGATCCTGTCGTCGAATTTATCTCCACGTTTAGGATCAATAAACTCGATCCCGCTGCGCTGAGCAGCTATCGCCATTGACTTTTTCTGGGTTCTACCAATGCTGCGAACATCTTCCCCACACCTCTCATTACTGGCCAAATTGGCAAGTTCACAGTAAGATTTATGGAGTACTTTTAGCGGATCCCCCTGCCTTTCTGAAAGCATCGATACTTTCCTCTCCATGTCTACAAATTTTTGAAAGAGATCACGACAAAAACAAATCATCTGTTCCTGATCGTAACAAGCTCTTGAAACATTCTGTGAAATATCATTCAATTTCTTATCCAATTCTGCCACATATACAGAAACAGAATTTAACTGCGACATCATGTTTTCAACACTTACCGCAAACGTTTCGACATCTGCTGCAAGCTCATTGAAAAAGGTACGCAAACTAGAAAAATAGATTTCTTTCTGGGCATAAATTTTCCTCCTCCCTTAAGTGAATTTCACAAACAAGAAATAAAAAGGAGTGCCGACTCTCTGTATTTATTGCTCCAAGCACCCTTACCACAGGGAAAACGAACAATAAAACAGGGTCGGCACTCCTTTTCTCTATATATGTATAGACATACACACAGACAGGAATGCCTTGCCCGTATAGTACAATTTCGCCTGAAACCAGTATTCACTGGGTGGTAATTCGCTTGGAAATTGTTCTATATGCAAATCACAAATTCTGTATACTTCTCACACAAAACAATTCCTATAGACTTTTGTTTGTCTAGAAACGTCTTGTTTGAAAAACATACTCCTTTTTATTCTACTCACTTTATTATACCAAAATATATCGAACTGTCAACCCCTTTTTCTGAAAATTTCACAAAAACTTACTGATTTTCCTATCCTTCCCAGCGTTCCTTCATGAAGCGGAGCGCGTCGGTCATGAGCTGCGTCTCGGAAACGTACATTTTACGCCAGATCTTCGTAGCTGCCGCAATTTTGGGGAGCGAGCAGCCGAACGCCTCGATGCAGAGCGTTTCATCGTACCCCATCGCCTTCAGCAGACCGAAGACCTGATCCCACGGAATGTTCCCCTCGCACGGCGTGCTACGGTCGTTGGCGGAAATGTGGACGTGGACCAGCTCTTCCGGCGTGAGGAGTTCCAGAGCCTTCGCCATGCTTTTTTCCTCAATGTTCGCGTGGAATGTGTCGAACATCAGCCGGTAATTCGGATGATCCACCGTCCGAATGAAACGCAGACCTTCCTCGATCGTGTTGATGAAGTACGTCTCGAACCGGTTCACGCACTCCAATGCCATCATGATGCCGAGTTCTTTCGCGTATTCCGCCGTCTCACGCATACTTTCGGCCGTCCATTTCCACTCATCCTCCGTCACCGGAACTCCCGTAAAGCAGCCGATCCCCGTATGGTACGGACCAATGAGCTTTCGGCTTCCGAGTGCCGCGGAACAGTCCAGGACCCGCTTATTCTCCTCAATGCCGCGGCGGCGCACCGCCGGATCACTGGAAGACGGACTGTCGTGCGCATCCCGGCAGGTGCACGACGTGACGTAAAGTCCAAGTTCCGCGGCAGCTTTTCCGACGATCCGGCACTTTTCGATGTCCGGCGCAAAAAGAGGAAACTCGATCCCCGTGTATCCGATCTCCCGGACCTGCTCAAGAATGGGAAGGAGCCTTTCGTCGATCGTGTCGCTCCACAGAAAAGCGTTGATGGAATAAATCATGCGTTTTTCTCCAAAATTTCGGTTTTGTCTCGGACTGCAAATGAAGATCTGACGCAGTGTTTCGCGCTTTTCGTCCGCCGCATTCCGCGTCAGTTTTCAATTTTACCTTTTCCCGGGAAAATATTCAAGGGGGGTTGACTTTTTTTCGGAATCCGCTATATTTGCCGTCATGCGTAGGTGCGTTTCAGAAACGGCACGCAAAATGTACGCCGACCGCGGCAGATCATTGATTTTTTTCGGAGTTTCCCATGCAGAATGGCACAGAAAACGGGTTTGATTCCATTAATCACTACGACTACGTCCTTCCGGAGCGTCTCATCGCGTCCCGCCCGATGGAGAATCGGACCGACGCGCGGCTTCTGGTCGTCGATCGGAAGACCAGCACGATCCATCACCGCCAGGTGCGCGACCTTCCCGAATTCCTGACGCCCAAAGACTGCCTGGTTCTGAACGACACGAAAGTCGTCCCTGCGCGCCTCAAGGGAACGCGAACGCTGACCAGAGGAGCCTGGGAGGGGCTTTTTCTTGAACCTGCCTCCGATGCGGATCTGGACG
>CAZRGJ010000461.1:0-2940 GCA_964599445.1 uncultured Planctomycetaceae bacterium
TGGGATCTCAATTCATTTAGAGAAAACAGTTTCCCTTTCAGCATTACTGAATTCCAGATTTTCTTTCCTGAAACCTGCGTTTTTCACGTAAATTTCCCGGAAACGGAAAAGAAAAATCCTCGTTTCCGGGAGGCAAATGCCCTCTTTTCAGCAGTAATGCACTAAAAAACAGTCTCCAAAACGAAATTTTTTGGCATAAATCTCAAAAATTTCCAAAAAAATCCTGAAAAACAGGGGGGTACCCCGTCGAAAATACTTCGCAATGTGGTACAATAGAGAATCTGTACGGGACCAGGTATGATCTCTTGGCCGTACAGGGAGGAACACCGTCTTTGCGGCAGTGTTTCAGAATACCAAACCCAAAATAAAATTTGAGTCGTTTTTATTTAATCCCAAGAAGATTTAGCTATGCAGAAATTTACGATTAGAAAAGGCCTTGATCTTCCGATCGCCGGTCCGCCGGAACAGAAGATCCACGGGGCAAAAGCGGTCAGTAAAGTTGCGCTGGCGGGGCCGGACTATGTGGGTCTGCGTCCTGCGTTGGCTGTTCAGGTGGGAGATAAGGTCAAACTTGGCCAGGTTCTGTTCACGGATATGAAAAATCCGAGTGTTCAGTTCACGTCTCCAGCCAGCGGTACAGTGGAATCCATCAATCGCGGCGAACGCCGTTCCTTCCAGTCGATCGTCATTTCGGTCGACCACAAAATGGAATCCGCAGGCGAAACGCTGACTTTCGGTAAATATGAAGATACGAAACTCGCTTCCCTCCCGCGTGAAGAAGTCGTGAAAGAACTGACGGAAAGCGGTCTCTGGACGGCCTTCCGTACCCGTCCGTACGGCAAGGTGCCGGCAGTCGATTCCGCACCGGCCGCGATTTTCATCAATGCGATGGACACCAACCCGCTCGCCGCGGATCCCCAGGTCGTCATCGCTGCGGACCGCAAGGCGTTTTGCGACGGTCTTCATGTCCTCTCCGCCCTTCAGGCTCCCCAGATGTTCGTCTGCCGTGCGGCAGGAGCGAACGTTCCGGGTGAAGAACTGAACATTCCGGGACTCGTGGAAGCGTCCTTCAAGGGACCGCATCCTGCGGGACTTTCCGGTACGCACATTCATTTCCTCCGTCCTGCGAGCACGAAAAACGTCGTCTGGTACATCGGATATCAGGACGTCATCGCGATCGGGAAACTCTTCACGACGGGCAAACTGGACGTCACGCGCGTCATCTCGCTCGCCGGTCCGCGGGTGGATCGTCCGCGTCTGCTCAAGACCCGCATGGGTGCGAGCATTTCGCAGATCACCAAGGGCGAACTTCTCCAGAACGACAACCGCATCGTGAGCGGCTCGGTCCTGAACGGCCGGACGGCTGCTGACACGCTGGCGTATCTTGGACGCTACCATACGCAGGTCACTGTGCTGGAAGAAGGCGACAAACGCTACCTCTTCGGCTGGGTTATGCCCGGTTTCACCAAATACTCCTTCAAGTGGGTCAATTTCTCCAGCCTCTATCCATGGAAGAAATTCCGCATGACGACCGGTTTGCACGGCGGACACCGCGCGATCGTTCCGATCGGAAGTTTCGAGGAAGTCATGCCGCTGGACATTGTCCCGACGTACCTTCTCCGCTCGCTTTCGTACAAAGATCTGGAAGAAGCGGAAGCTCTCGGCGCGCTGGAGCTTGAAGAAGAAGATCTCGCTCTGTGCACGTTCGTCGATCCGGGCAAAAACGACTTTGGCGCGATGCTCCGCGACGTTTTGACCACGATTGAGAAGGAGGGCTGATCTCATGCTGCGTAAAATTATGGACAAAGTCGGCGCGATGTTTGAAACCAACAAACTTCTCAAGCCGCTCTACCCGGCGTACGATGCGATTGATACGTTCCTCTACACGCCGAAACACGTTGCTTCGGGTTCCGTGCACGTGCGCGACACCCTCTGCCTGAAACGTACGATGACGACCGTCATGATCGCTGTCCTTCCGTGCGTTCTCTGGGCAATGTTCAACACGGGGTACCAGGCGTTCGCCGCGATGCAGGCTGCCGGAATGGCGGAGATCCCGGTCTCTGGTTCCTGGCTTTCCTTCCAATGGCAGGCGTGGCTCATGACGCAGCTCATCGCCTGGACGAAAGACTGCGGAATGTTCGCGCTGACCGCCGATCCGTCCAATTGGCTTGCGTGCTGCGTTTACGGCGCACTTTACTTCGTCCCGGTCTATGCCGTGACGTTCGTCGTCGGTATTCTCTGGGAACTGCTCTTTGCTTCGGTGAAGAAAGAAGAGATCAATGAAGGTTTCTTCGTCACGTCTCTCCTTCTTCCGCTGACGCTCCCAGCCACGATCCCGCTTTGGCAGGTCGCCATCGCCATCACGTTCGGCGTCGTCGTCGCGAAAGAGATCTTCGGCGGTACTGGCCGTAACTTCCTGAACCCCGCGCTGGCTGCCCGCGCATTCCTCTTCTTCACCTTCGCCACGAACATTTCCGGCGATGCGTGCTGGGTCGCGGTCGACGGCATCACTGCTGCGACGCCTTTGGGAATGACTCTGACCAGCGGCATGGACGGCATCCGTCAGCTCGCTTCTGCGCAGGGACTCACCGAAATGCAGTACTGGTTCTACGCCTTCGTCGGTCTGATCCCCGGTTCGATGGGTGAGACCTCGACGCTCGCGTGCCTCATCGGTGCCGCGCTGCTCATCTACACGGGCATCGGTTCCTGGCGTATCATGGCGAGTATGCTCGCTGGTTCCATGGCGACTGCCGGTTTCTTCTACTTCCTGTACGCGATCGGTTCCGTGAGCGATCCGGTTTACGGCGTTTTCCCGCACTGGCATTTCGTCCTTGGCGGTCTCGCTTTCGGTATGATCTTCATGGCCACGGACCCGGTGACGGCCGCAATGACAACCAGCGGACATTACGTTTACGGTTGCGTAATTGTTTACAACGTCAT
>CAZRGJ010000462.1:0-2935 GCA_964599445.1 uncultured Planctomycetaceae bacterium
GCTCACGTCGGCCTCAGCTGCTCCTTCCGTCACGCAGATCTTCGCGGCAGGAGATTCCACGGCAGCTCCGTACAGTCCGAAACAGGCTCCGATGATGGGATGGGCGCAGGCTTTAGGCTCTTTGACGGTAGAAGGTGCCGTCGTTCAGGATCGTGCCGTGTGCGGACGGAGCACCAAAAGTTTTCGTGCGGAAGGCCGCTGGGATCGGATCCTCCGGGATATGAAGCCGGGAGACTACGTTTTGATCCAGTTCGGGCACAATGACCAGAAGGTTGGACGCCCGGGATATGCGGAGGCCGGGACGGATTTCAAAGTGAATCTGATCCGGTTCGTGAAAGAAGTCCGCGAAAAGGGGGGAAATCCGATCCTCGTGACGTCCGTGACCCGGCGGGTCTTTGATGCAGAGGGAAATTTGACGTTTTCTTTGAAAGAGTATCCGGAGGCTCTGCGTCAGGCGGCTCGTGAGACGGGAACGCCGCTGGTCGATCTTTACGTTTTGACGCGGGAATGGGTCGAGAGGGCCGGCGTCGAGAAATCTGCTCGTTTCTACATGAATCTTGAGCCGGGCGAGGAACCCAACTATCCGAATGGGAATCGCGACAATTCGCATTTCCACAGAGACGGCGCACAGGCTGTCGCCGAGATGTTTGTGCGAGAGGTCCAGCGTCAGGGCCTTCCGATCGGAAACTGTTTCCGGAATCCGTAGTGTTCTTCATTTCGGCCCGGTGTTTCATTGAAATGCCGGGACTTTACTTTTTCATCCGTCTTCTCCGGTCATCTGGCGGGAGACGCGGCGTGAAATTCCATTTGCGTCTTCATGGATTTCAGGAACCGGTGCGGATCCGGTGGTTTTCGAGCGTAAATTTTTCCCGATCCGTTTCCTTTTTTCATTGGGGGGAGTCTTTTCTTTTTCTGGATTTCTGGTAAAATGACGAATGGATTTTTGGTTTGCGAGTCCTTTTTTGGAGAGTTGAACGATGCTCCTGATTGCGATTGAAAGTTCCTGCGATGAAACGGCGGCGGCCGTGATCCGGGATGATGGAGAGATTTTGTCCGAAGTGGTGGCCAGTCAGGCGAAACTTCATGCTGAGTACGGCGGAGTCGTGCCGGAATTGGCGTCTCGTGCGCACATGGAACGGATCCTTCCTGTGGTCGATCAGGCGGTGAAGCGGGCTGGAGTTGCTCTGAAAGACTTGGATGCCGTTGCCGTGACGAATACGCCGGGACTGGCGGGTTCCCTGCTGGTGGGCGTCGTGGCGGCGAAGGCATTGGCCTTGGCTCTCGGAGTGCCGCTCATTGCGGTGAACCATCTTCTTGCGCACGTTTATGCGTGTCGGATCGCTGCGAAGAAGGACGTTTTTCCGTGTGTGGGACTCATCGTCAGCGGCGGACACACGAGTCTTTACCGATGCGGGCATCCTCTCGATTTTGAGCTTCTCGGCGCAACGATCGACGATGCTGCCGGCGAGGCATTCGATAAAGTGGCGGCGATGCTTCAGCTTCCGTATCCCGGTGGTCCGAACATCCAGAGAATTGCCGAGCAGGGGGATCCGAAAGCATATCGTTTTCCGCGAACGTTCAAAAATGATCCGGAAAATCTCAATTTCAGTTTCTCCGGACTCAAGACGGCCGTCAGATACCAGTTGGTCGGTGAGGGGAAACAGAATTTCGAGGAGCTGGTCATCTCCGACGAGCATCGTGCGAATATCGCGGCTTCATTTCAGGCTGCGGTCGTGGACGTCCTCGCGACGAAAGCGCGTCATGCGCTTCAGAAAACCGGCATGAAAAATCTCTGTGTCGGAGGCGGTGTCGCGGCAAACGGCGTTCTGCGCGCCCGGCTGGAACGTGACGCAAAACGTTTCGGCTTCCAGTTCTTTACTGCGCCGCTGAGTCTCTGCACCGACAATGCGGTCATGGGCGCAATTGCATGGGAACGTTACCGTGCTGGTGAATTTGCGGATCTGGATCTGAATTTTGAGGCTGGAGTCGTTCGCGCAGCCCACTGAGACGGAAGTCTTCCGGAATTTTCTTTTTTTGAGAAGGAGAGGGACCTGAATGGTTCCTCTTTTTTTGTTTTGCTTTTTTGTGCAAAATTTTTTTCTTAAGAATTTCAGCAAATATTTTGATCAAAAGGGAAAATTTGCCTGCAAAACCCGGATAAGTGGTCCGCTTTCACCAGATTGTGAATGCGTATTCTGTTCTGCGACACATAATGACACAGTATGACACTATGTGTCATTAAATTTTCATCCAAATTTTCTGATTTTTGGGCTGGTTTATTGCTGGTCTGTTTGTGTTTTCCTGTTTTTCAAATGAAATCGAAATCTGTTTGCGCTCGTGGAGATTTTAGGGTAGGATTCCAACAGAAGAGTGATCGAAAAAACGTTTTTCGATTCGGGCAAAATGTTAATTGGAAGAGTACCTTTCCGGAAAGTGAGAGTTTCCATGATCCGTATTATTTCAGATCTGTACCCTGGTGAATCTGCGGCAATGGAATGCTGGAAGGAGATTTTGAAGAGGATGGAAACACTTTCCTCGGCATCAGTACTGCCGACGTCATCTTTTGGGAGCAGACATCGAGTCGTCGGACGCATTTGCGCTGGGAGTTGGGAGATACTGGAAGTGCCGCGGACGATTTTTCTTCCTCGGCCTTTTCGGAAAGATGCTTTTCTTGTGGAGATCGGAGACGCATATCTCGTTCTGGCTCCGGCAGATTCGCTGAGAGCTTCTTCTTATGCTGCGCTTATTGACGGAAGTTTCCGTTTCCATCTGGCTTTATGTGAAAAATGCCGGGAAACAGACCGCTGGACTTTTCGTTCTGCGGATTCCGGGGAGAAATTGGAGACCACCTGCGTTCAGATCCTTGGAGAAGTCCTTGCTTTTGAGGATGCCTGGCCGGTAGAGGAGAGGGACCGTGCTCATGAACAGAAGGGAA
>CAZRGJ010000463.1:0-2926 GCA_964599445.1 uncultured Planctomycetaceae bacterium
TTTTTTTTTATTATTTCTGCTTGTGTTTTCAAAATATTGGCGTAAAATGGTTTTATTGTGTTTTAGTTCATGAAAAATCGTCCTCAGCCTTTTGAGAAAATACGATGAAACATAAATTTTTACTTTGCGGTGCCCTGTTGACGCTCGCGGGGACTGCGTGCGCGGATATTGTGGAAGACAATACGTACGGATACAAATACACGAACAACGCGACGGGCATTTACAGTCCGGGCGGAGTCGGTACGGTCGGAAATCAGCGGTACGATCAGTACATTCAGAACCTTGCGCTGGGAAAACCGGCGAGTGCAAGTTCGCGCTATAATCCGGGCATATTTGGGCCGGAACAGGCTGTGGACGGCAACTACGATTCCGCGTACAGTGGAGCGCAAAATTTCTTTCATGCCGCAGACGAAAATAAGGCGTGGTGGAAGGTCAACTACGCCGAGACGGCGGTTGGGATCGATTCCGTCGTGATTTTCGACCGTGCGGGCTACACTTACCGTCTGGATGACTACCAGATCACCGTTTGGGACGGTGACCCGGATAACGGAGGAAATCTCGTCTGGAGTTCCGACATTTTCGACACTTCCGACACTCCGCGCAAAGAGTATGCTGTCCCGGAAAACGTCGCCGGCACGTGGCTCAAGATCACGAATCAGGTGCCGGAAGCGAATGCGAGCACGAACGCACTCACGCTTTCCGAGGTCATGATCATCGGCGGCGTGGAGAATAAAGCCGGCGCGTACGGTAATTTGGACGGAGGGTGGATCGCGCCGACGTTTACTTCTGCTGCGGATTCCACGCTTCAGATCGACTTGGATTATTCCGGTTCGACGCCTTCCTATGACGTTCTTGACGTTGCGGGACAGTACACGGCCGGCGGGACGCTCGTGCTGAATCTGACGAACAACACGAACATGAAGGCGGACGAGATCCAGATCATCAAGGCGGGCAGCTATACCGGGTCGTTCTCCAGAGTGGACGTCTCTTCGTTCGACAATACGAATGCCATCGTCTACATGGGTAAACTGAACACAGAGGGAAAGATCTCTCTGGGGATCGACCGTGTTCACTGGAAAGAAGCCTCTGTCGATACGAACTTTGCGAATGACGCGAACTGGTCCAGTGCACCGGCCGGCAAAAACGTCTGGTACGGTGTTTACGCGAATTCTCCCGACACGGCGCAGCTTACGTCGGAAATGGCGCTCAATCAGCTCCACATGGGATACAATTCCGGCTCTTCCGGCACGCTGGAGATCGGAGCGGGCGGAAAACTCACCATCGCCAACCAGCTCAACCTTGGCGTCGAAGGGACCGCAGTCCTCACCGTGAATGGCGGTGAGCTGGATTTCACCAGAAACGGCGGCGACCGGGACGGGTTCCTCGTCGGACAGAATTCCGGCGGTAACGGAACGCTGAATCTCGTTGCCGGGAGCATCACGACCTTCGGACTTTCCCTCGGCGCGAACAGCGGATCGACCGGAACGATGAACGTTTCCGGAGGAACGCTGAACGTTAAGAGCGGAAACAATTTCCGAATCGGAAATTACGGTCCAGGCGTCATGAACATCACTGGCGGGACCGTGAATATGGACGCGGCTATTTTCATGGCAGACCAGAGCGGGACTGGAGAGCTGAATATTTCCAACGGTACGCTTAAAGTCAATAACCAAATCTCTGTCGGTACCCGGCAGAACGGTGTTTTGAATGTCTCCGGCGGTACGGTCGAAGCGAATCAGATCGTCGTTGCTTATGGGGCTTCCAACAACAGCCGCGGTACAGTAAATCAGACTGCCGGAACGGTAACACTCAAAGACGGTGTGAATTTCGGTTCGATGAGTGGGACGGCTTCGGGCGTCTACAATCTCTCCGGCGGAAAACTCACGGCTCCATCTGTGAAGTACGGTCACACCAACACGACGGCGGCGTTCAACATCAGCGGGACTGGTGAAGCGGTCATTTCCGGTGCGGTGTCCGTCCCGACGACGCTTTCCGGCGGAACGCTGACGGCTGGTTCCATCACAAATACGCTCACGCACTCCGGCGGTCTGCTCGCTCCCGGCGGTGTTGGTGAGTTCGGCACGACGGCCATCACGGGAAAGTATGTTTCCGAATTGGGGAACACCGCGTTCGGAAAACCGACTTCCCAGGTCAGTCTTTACCAGGATGGAACGCGATTCTTTCCAAGTGAAGCTGTTGACGGCAATACCGACAACTTTACCCACACGGATCCTTCCAGCGGGAAAAATCAGTGGTGGCAGGTCATGTTCTCCGAGAACGACATGCCGATCGAGTCCGTCAAGCTCTACAATCGGAATCTGAATGGAACGGCGAATCGTCTGGTAAATGACGGCTGCGGCTTCCATTTTGAACTTTACTCCGGGACGCTCGAAAACCCGGGCGAAATGATCGGGAAGAGCGAAACGTACACGGCCGAGACCTGGACGCAGGGAAAGGAACTGCCGCTGGATTTTGCGGAAAACGGAAACATTCTGCGAGTCGTGCGTGATTTTGCAGACGGTTACTCTCCCTCCTCGAGCGAGCTGGTGCTGAGCCTCGCGGAAGTCGAGATCTAC
Source organism: uncultured Planctomycetaceae bacterium (assembly GCA_964599445.1). Taxonomy (GTDB): domain Bacteria; phylum Planctomycetota; class Planctomycetia; order Pirellulales; family Thermoguttaceae; genus RGIG3701. Next base: position 2,577 of record CAZRGJ010000463.1, read on the forward strand.
TCCGGGGGCGGTATTCAGATGGATATTGCGGCAGATGGGGGCTCCGACAAGATCCTCATTGGCGACGGCGGTTCGATGGACATCAGCAATGCGTACCTGGACATCATGATCGACGACATTTCGGCAGTCGCTTCCGGCACGGAATGGACGCTTTTCGAGACATCCGGCAATGGAACGCTGACCGGCGATTTCCTCGCCGTCACTCTCAACGACGCGGTACTGGGCAATGGCTGGGAGTTTGCTGACGGCATTCTCTCCTTCAACGGCACAAATGATGCGGTTCCAGAACCCGGAACGATGGTCCTCCTCGCCCTCGGACTTGGCGGACTGTTCCTCGTGAGACGGAAACG
>CAZRGJ010000464.1:0-2925 GCA_964599445.1 uncultured Planctomycetaceae bacterium
TCCCCGGAAATATTCATCCGCACAAACGGGGGAACCTGCGCTGACTTTTTCCCTCAATTATACACAAAATCCGAACTACGTCCAGCCCCCAAGGCAGTTTTTTCAAAATTTTCAATAAAAAAAGGGAAAATCTTTCCCATTCTGCACGGTCCCGCCTTCGATCCGGCTTTTTGTCCCGCGATCTCAAATTTTCTGAAACATACTTCACCTTTTCCCTCTATCCAGATCTCCGACCTTTCGAAAAGTTCAGAAAGACGGAATGCGTTTTTTTTGGTTTTCCGGATTGACTTTTCCTGAAAAATCTGGTAAAATACTTTGAAGAAAGTGGACGCAGGCTGGATGCGTCCGCACCAAATTTTAAAAAATCAGACTCCGGGTGTTCCTCCGCCCTCTTTTGCCCATGAACCTGAAATTAGTCTACGGGACTTCTTCCGAACTGTCCCTGAACCTGGAAAATCTTGAGTCGGTCTACCTTCATGGAGCCGACCTTCCGGAAAATCTCAAAACCGACGAGATCGAAGAAGCCGTCCTGCGTGCGCTGGATGCACCGACTGAATTTCCGCCCTTTCGTGAATGCGTTTTCAGCGGCGAAAAACTCGCGATCCCCGTTGCGCCGGGCATTCCGCATCTGGAACTCATTCTCCGTGCGGTCCTGAAGTACTTTTTCAGCAGTCCGGAACTTCACCAGCCGGAGCAGATCACGCTCCTGCGTACCGAGGAAGATGAAAAAGCCTCGCCGATCTCTCTGGACGCCATCCTTCCGGACGATGCAGACCGCAGCCGGGTCCATCTCCAGACCCATCGTCCCCAAAAACGTGAAGAAATGGCTCTTTTGGGTGCGGTTGCCGCGACGAATGAGACGCTGGCGATCAGCCGAACGCTTTTTGATGCGGAATTCGTCCTTCCCATCGGTTTTTTTCAGTCGAAAGAGACCAAAGGGTACGCCGGGATCCACACGGCCGTCTATCCGACTTTTTCCGACGCGGAGACACTCAAACGCTACGCCGATTTCGGCCCGGCGCTCCATACGTCGAATCATGACCTGATGCACGAACTCATGCACGAGATCACGGAAGCGACCCGTCAGCTCGGCATTCTCGGAACGCTTCAGGCTGTTCCCGGGATCTCGACCCCAGGCTCAAGCCGGATCGCCCGTTTTCTGGCGGGTGATTTCCGAGAACTTGAAAAAGATGGAGATTCCGCATACCGCGAGATCTGGACCCTCCTAACCAATCGAAAACCGGATGCCGTACTCGTTTCCGTCACGGGCCAAGATTCCCGTTCGTGGGACTGCGTTTTTCAGGCGATCGTCCGCGCCGCGAATTCCGGAATTCAGCAAAACGGCATTCTCGCGGTCTGCTCCGGCCTTTCTGGAGAACTGCCCCGCTCGCTCCAGATCTACCGTCAGGTCCAGGAGCCTGAACTTGCGGAAAAGTTCATTCGGCGGGAAAATCTTCCGGATGCCCCGCTCGCCATTTCGGCGATCCAGGCCATTTCCAGATTCCGGGTCTTTTTCCTTTCTTCGATGGACGAAGAAACGCTTGAAGAAATCAGCATCACGCCGATCCACGAAAATGCGGAACTGGAAAGACTCCTGACGCACTGCCGTTCGTGCCTCATTCTTCCGGACGCACACCGGATCGTTTGACGCACACTGTCGTTTCACGTACACCGCCCCCATTGACGTACATCAGACCGATGGTCCAGTGTACTGGGTCGTTTACTCTGCGTGTCCGGCATTTTCCGGTTCCTCAACACACTCACGCACTCCCGTAAAGTTTCCCGTCTCCAACGGCGGCAAACGGTTCATGAATGGAGATCAGCCCAATGATTGAAAATTTTGGAAACAAAAAACTTGGTTTCAGCATGATGCGCCTTCCGCAGATCGGAGAGAATTACGAGAAGATCGACATTCCGGAGACCTGCCGAATGGTGGATCTTTTCCTGGAACGCGGATTCACCTACTTCGACACGGCATGGATGTACTGCGGATTTTAGAGTGAAGATACCGTTAAGGACGTCCTCACGAAACGCCATCCGCGCGAGAGTTTCACGCTGACGACGAAACTGCACGCAGGCTTTCTGGATTCCAAAGCAGACCGCGACCGGATCTTTTCGATCCAAATGCGGAAAACGGGGACGGATTTCTTCGACTACTACCTGATCCACGACGTTGGCGTGGACCACTACAAAACATACGAAAAGCTCGGCTGTTTTGAATGGCTTATGAAGAAAAAAGAAGCGGGAGCCGTCCGACACGCAGGTTTCTCTTTCCACGACAGCACGGAAATTTTGGACAAAGTGCTGACGGAGATCCGGAAATGGAATTCGTTCAGCTTCAGGTCAACTATCTCGACTGGGAAAATCCGGGGATCCAGTCAAGAAAATGCTGTGAAGTCGCGGCAAAACACGACAAGCCGATCATCGTGATGGAACCAGTAAAAGGCGGAACGCTCGTCGATATTCCGGAAGAGGTGCAAAAGATCCTGCGTGCGCGTGACCCCAAAATGTCGATCCCCTCGTGGGCCATCCGGTTCGCGGCGAGTCAGAAAAACGCGAAGCTGGTCCTCAGCGGAATGAGCGATCTCGCGCAGGTCGCGGACAATACCGCGTTCATGTCCGATTTTCAGCCGCTCAGTACGGAGGATCTGGAAGCCGTTCAAAAAACCGTCGAGATCATCAACCGGAACATCGCGATCCCGTGCACCGGCTGCTCCTACTGTACGGACGGCTGTCCGCAGAAAATCGCCATTCCGCAGTACTTTTCGCTCTACAATCTGGACAAACAGGAGATCCCCGGCAAAGACTGGCAGCCGCAGGCCGAATACTACGACCGGCTGACTCAAGTTTTCGGTTCTGCCGGTTCCTGCGTTGAATGCGGCCAGTGCGAGAGTGCGTGCCCTCAGCATCTCCCCATCATCCGTC
>CAZRGJ010000465.1:0-2917 GCA_964599445.1 uncultured Planctomycetaceae bacterium
GTGCGAATACATTTCTTGACGGTCTTCATTTTACCCGATTTTTTTCGGAAAAGAAGGGGGGGGAGTCCGTTTTTCCGAAAATCCATCCAAAAAATCCCCAAAATGGCGGAATTTTCAAAGCCGTTCCCATTCATTTCTCATTTTCCCATAGACTTTCCATACAAAAAACGCACGAAAACTGCTACGTGAGCCGTCCTCGTACGTTTTTTATCAAACTTTGGAATTCCAATTGGATCTTCGTGAACTTCAATTTCGTTGAATTCACGCTTTTTCCCGAAACTTTGCGGCGCATTCCCGCCTCAGCGGTCTTCGCTGGTCTGTCTCGCAGATCGAATATGGAGGTTCGGAAGTTTCGCTACTTCATCATCATGAGCTGGCGTTCCAGATCGCGTACCCGCTGGTTTTGGACACCTGAGGCGGAACGTTTCGCCGTGTTGAGCATCTGGTTCGCGTCGATCTTCTTTTTGCGCTGGACGGCATCCAGCCCCATTCGAAGTGCACAGTCCGTCAGCTCACTTGCGGAAGATTTGCCGCGGGCATCCGGTTTCGCTTCCTCGATCATCTTCATGCGGTCCTGGTACGTATCGCGGCCGAAACGGTTTTCCTGCACGAGATATGCATCGTAGGCCGTCTCAAAGAACGAGTGTGTCAGTGCCATGCGGACTGCCTCTTCCGTCATTGCGTACGCTTCGTCTGCCGGACGCTTGGCCATCTGCGACATCTTGAGGAATTTGTCCGCAAGGACTTTCTGACTCCGCATGTCTTCCTTTGCGTAATCCTTCGCAAATTCCTTCTTCAATTTCGCCAGCGCATTGTCGTAGTCTTCACCGCGCGGGATCGTCTGCGGCTCGGCAGGCTGCTGGGCACGGGCACGCGGATTCCGTACGTTAGTTTGCGTTGGCGCATAGCCTGCATCCGGAAGCGGAACCGTCAGTTCCTTCATCAGAAGGTCGATCGTTTCCTTGTCGAAACCTTCATTCACTGCCGACGTCCAGTACGATTTAGCCTTCGCGCGGTCTCCATCAGGATCCATCGCCAGGTAGGTACCGTACAGGACGAAATCGTCCGCGGTTTTCGGTTTGCCCATGAGCCATTCCGCGAGTTTCGGATTCAGATTCTCCGTCGTGTAGGCCCGGTTCACTCCCTGGTCACGCACGACCAGACGTCCCGGCATCGATTCCACGATCCCGATCTCAATTCCGTCGACCGTGACGGTACTCATTGGAGTGAATTCACCCATTCTTCCCGCAATGCCGGTCACGAAGAGGCTCATGTTGTCCGCCAGCACGGAAAGCCGCTCGCATTCTTCTTTTTCTTCATCTGTTTCCGCCAGTTTTTCCAGCTGAAGCAGATTCGATTTGGCCGAGGGGATCCGACGCCAGCTGATGTCCTGACGGATCGACGTGGTCATCTGCTTCCACTCGGTGACATGACGGACTTTTTTGCGCTCCAGCTCCTTCGCGGCTTCTTCTGCGTCAGCTTTTTCTTTCGCTGCTTTGGCGGCTGCGTCTTCCGGATCGGCTCCGGTTTCGGATCCATCCGCAGATTTTTTGTCCTTTTTGCTCTTCTTCTTTTTCGATTTTTTGTCCGCGTCCGCATCAGTTTCAGCGTCTGCCGTCTTTTCTGGAGCTTTTTCGGCTTCAGCTTCCGCTTTCTTTTCTGCGTCCGATTCCTCCGTCTTGCCGGCTTCCGCGTCTTCCGGAACCTTCCCTTCCGCGTCGGCTTCCGCTTCCAGTGCCTGGTTCGTCATCGCACCAAGACCGTTGATCCCGAATTCGTCGCCAATGTGGCGGGCATTCGTATGCGTCGCTTCATCCGGACTCTTCAGTGCCTGGGCAATCAGGGAGGTCGCTTTCTCCATGCTGTCGTCCCGCGTCGTGAGGAGGAATGCTGCATAACGCAGCGACGGATTCATGTCGCCGCGTTCCGCTGCCTGCGCATAAAAATGACGGTAGAAAATGTCGAAAAGGTCGTGATTCCTGCGGCGGGATTCCGTGAGCGTGAAATGCTGCGGATGCCCTTCGATCTGGATCGTCGCGGAACCGTTTTTCGTTTCGACCAGATAGTATTCACCATTGCAGAGCTCCACCTGATTCAGGCCGCTGTTGAGTTTCTTCCCGATGTCCGAGTAGAACTCTTCCGCAAACTTCGTGATGGTCTGAAGTCGGGCGAGGCGATCCTGATCTTCTTTCGTAAGCTTCATCTTTTCTGCGTTTCCAAGACTGGCCCTGGCGCGGTCGTAGTCGCTGCTCTGAAGCGCGTGACGGACGCTTTCAAAATCGGGAGTCTGAAAATTTTCATTCATGGCCGCCATCTGTTCGGCAAATGCGTCTTCTTCGCCGGCCGGTTTCTGGACATTTTCAAGCGGATTGTGGAAATTGACGTCGAAACCGCCGTCTTCCGTGACGCTGACTTGGATAGGCGCATCCGTCGGGTCTTTCCCTTTTTTCTGGATGAGAAGCCAGCCGAGGACCGCAACGACCACGAGGCCGCCGACCGCAATGAGATTCCGGGCAGCAGGACTGACGTCATTCGACTTCTTTTTCGAGCTTTTGCTTCCGGCACGGGAACCTGAACGCGAGGCGGTCCCATTGATTCCGGTTCCGTTGTTTCCGCCGGACGCGAAAATCGGAGACGTATTCTGCGGCGCAGCTCCGCCTGCCGGCTGGCCTGCGGGAATTCCCTGCTGGATCGGCTGAGCAGCGACCGGCTGAGCGGCGACCGGCTGACCTGCAGGAATTCCCTGAGGCGGAACGGCCAGTGCTGCGGGCTGAACCGACATCCCCTGTGCAGGAACGGCCTGCGCGGGCATCCCCTGAGGCATCATTCCCGGCTGCTGATAGACGACTCCGCCGTAAACGTTCATCCCGGGCTGGACTCCCTGCATCGGCATCATTCCGGGCTGCATTCCCTGCAT
>CAZRGJ010000466.1:0-2909 GCA_964599445.1 uncultured Planctomycetaceae bacterium
CAGTGTGGATGGGGAACTCCGCAGGCGAACCGTCCAATTTGCGGTGAGGTTTTATCCATCGGCGGCGTAAAGTTCGATCGCGGCGTCGGCACGCACGCACCGGGCGTGATTTGCGTTTCCAATCCGGCGAAAGCGGGCGTTTTTCAGGCAGAAGTGGGTGTTAGCGACCAGGAAAAAGCCGTCGGCCCGATGGAGTACTTCATCTACGCGGATGACGAACTGGTCTGGAAGAGCGGTGAGATGACGGCGGGAATGCCCGCAAAAACGGTGAAGCTCCCGCTTGACGGTGTTTCCCTTATACGTATCGTGATGGACGACGGAGCAGAGATCGGCGGCGATCATGCGAATCTCGCCAACGCGCGGATCGAGTGGCCGGAAGGCGTTCAGGTTCCGGAAAATGCCGAGTCAAAGGTTCCGCGAACGGTTCTCCGTCAGAAAGAATGGATGGACGAGGGCGGGAAAAAATTCACACGCATGGACGAAAACGCGTCGGAATGGTACGCGCTGCGCGAACTCCTGAAGACCGGCATGAGCGAGAAAGTCAGGGCGGAAACAGTTCATCCGGCTGCGGCGGTCTACGAAACGGACCGAGACCCGCTGGACGTCGTGACGCGGAGACTTTACCCGCTGATCGACGCACTCCGCGCGATGCAGGACGGCCCGAAACTCACGGAAGAAGCTGCGGCACTGGAGGCTCTCAACGCGAAAGTCAAGACCGTCCCGGTGGAAAATATTGCTGAGCGCAAGGCCATTTTCGCGGAAGTGACGGCATTGCGCCGGAAGATCATGTTTCAGAATCCGCTTCTGAACTTCACCGACCTCGTGTTCCTGAAACGCCACTATCTGCGCGGCATCGAGAACATGGGGAGCCACATCTGCGACCAGTGCTATGGTTTCCAGCAGCTTCCGGGAGGCGGACTGTTCGTTCTGAAAAATGCGTTCACCAACGATCCCCAGGTCGTCCCCGTCCTTACCGAGCCGGTGAAAAACGGGCGATACGCGGGCCGAATGCTCGATGAGAGCTGGGGGTATCTCTCTCCGGAACTTTCGCATGACGGCAAACAGATCCTCTTCGCCGCCGCCGACACGAAAGGCTCAAAGCGGCATGAGTACATCTGGACGCAGGAAAACTGCTTCCACATCTTCAAGGCCGATTTCGACATGGAGACAGGAAAAGCGTCGAACATCACGCAGCTGACAGACGGCGCATTCAATGAATTTGACCCGTGCTTCCTGCCCAGCGGCCGGATCGCGTTCATCTCCGAGCGCCGCGGCGGGTACGTGCGATGCTCCGGTCTGCGTCCCGTGCCGACGTTCACTCTGTACTCGATGAACCCGGACGGAAGCGACATTTCGACGCTTTCCTGGCACGAAACGAACGAGTGGGCACCCGCAGTGGACCACAATGGAATGCTCGTGTATACGCGGTGGGATTACGTTGACCGCGGCTCGAACAACGCGCACCATCTCTGGATCACGACGCCGGACGGACGCGATCCGCGCGCGCTTCACGGAAACTACCACAATGACGAGTTCAGCACGCCGCACTTTGAAGGGGACGTGCAGCCGATTCCCGGTTCGCCGAAGCTGGTCGCGACGGCCAACGCTCACCACGGACAGTCCTACGGCTCCCTGATCCTCATCGATCCGCAGGTCAAGGACGACAATCTGATGGCGGCCATTCGGCGGATCACTCCGGACCAGCTTTTCCCGGAATCCGAGATCCGGCACGGCGGCACGAATCCCAACCGGTACGCGACGGCGCACCCGCTTTCCGAGCAGTTCTACATTTGCGTGTACGATCCGTTCGGGATCTGGAATGCGCATTTCACCAACAATTTCGGCATTTACCTCCTCGATGTGTTTGGAAACCGGACGCTTCTTTACCGTGACCCGCAAATTTCCTGCCGCGATGCTTTCCCGCTCCGGACGCGCAAGATGCAGCCTGTCGTGCCTCACAGAACGCTTCTGGGAAAACCGCTTGCACCGGGAGAAAAGTTCCAGCCGATCGACGAGTCGGAACTCCCCAAAACGGCGAACATCGGGCTGGTGAACGTTTACGATTCCAAATATCCGTTCCCGGAAGGGACGAAAATCGAGCGTCTGCGCGTGGTTCAGGTCCTTCCGAAACCGAATTTCGTCGCGAATCAGCCGCGTATCGGCTACGGAAACCAGAAAAACGCACGGCGCATTCTCGGAACTGTCCCGGTGGAAGAGGATGGAAGTGCGTATTTCAGCGTGCCGGTGAACATTCCGATCTACTTCCAGGCTCTTGACGAAAATGGTGTCGCGGTCCAGACGATGCGCTCGGACACGTACGTGCACGCCGGCGAAGAGCTGATCTGCCAGGGATGCCATGAAGACCGCCACAGCGCGATCACGGCCCGGCCGCAGGTCCCGCAGGCGATGCGCCGTGCGCCGAGTGCACTCACTCCGGATCCGGAAGGCACGAATCCCTTCAACTACGTGAAGCTCATCCAGCCGATTTTGGACGCGAAGTGCGTCAAGTGCCACGAGGAATCGGACGATCCGAAGGCGATCGATCTGTCTCGCGGTCCGGAAAACGAGCATTTCTTCACGTCGTTCCGGAATCTGAAACCGTACTGCTTCTACTTTGACCACAACCATTGGACCGCCCCGGAAACGATGCCGGGCAAGTTCGGCTCCAACGCGAGCAAGCTGTACAGGATCCTGACGTCGGAGCACCACGGTCTGGAACTTACGCCGGAGGAACTGTACCGCTTCACGCTCTGGATGGACAATAACTGCGACTTCTACGGCGCGTACGAGGAATGCACCCTCCAGCGTCAGGGACAGATCGTCCAGCCGAGTTTGGAATAAAGTCCTAAAATACGCGATTGCTTTTTAAGCGCAGAAAGAAGCGTTCCGCTTCATTTCTCCGGCGATAA
>CAZRGJ010000467.1:0-2908 GCA_964599445.1 uncultured Planctomycetaceae bacterium
TGCGTTCCCGCGCTCTGAAGTGTTTTTTATTCCTTTTTCAGGTGGTTCAGCGGCTTTCCCCCAAAGGTCGCTGGTTTTTGGGAAATTTGACCGGCTTTCTTGCTTTTTTATCGGTCTTTTTTCCACCTCCAACCGCCTTTTTATGAGCAGACAGGCCCCCAACTGTCTGCTCATTTTTTATTTTGATCTCTTGAAGATCTCTTTCAGGAGCTTGAAATATTTCCCTAATGAGAGACTTTTGTTCAGACTTTTTCCAAATTGATTTTCATTTTCTAGAAAGTTTAAAAAAGTACAGTGTTTCATTTTAGTGCATCAAAATAAAACACTGTAGCAAAATGAAACACTTTTTTGTTTTGAAATGAGGCTCCAGATTTTTTTGATTCGGGGAGTTTTTTAGAAAATCTCCAAATTTTTTCAGGAAATTTTCATTTTTTCTTCCAGTTCTTCAAATTTTTTCTTCCACTCTTTTCCGCCGAAATCAGGATGCAGGATCCGGAACGTACGGAAAAGCCGTGCCGCCAGTTTTTCTTCACCCAATTCCCATTGAAGCCGAATGATCCAGTATTTTGCCTCGAACCATTCGGAAGACCGGTCCGGAACGTGCTTTTCGATCCTGCGCCACTGATCGAGGGCTTTCTGCCGAACATCAGCCGTTCTTTCTTTTTCAGCCGCTTTGTTCGTTTCCGTATTTTCAGCCAGAAGCCTGCCCCAGGTCAGTTGGACTTCCAGACGATTGGGAAATTTGTCCGCGATCTGTTCGTAAAATGGAAATACTGCCTGCCGTTTCCCGCTATGGAGCAGGGCATGTGCGCCGATCTGCTCGACTTCGTCCCGGATCTCCGGCGGTAATGCATCGAGATGTGGTTTCATGATGTCGAAAAGCTGGATCTCTTTTTGAACGATCTGCTTTTGGAGAGCATTTTTCGACGTATCCGGGTTTTCCATTTCGGACGTTTGGGACTCCTGCGCCAGCCTGGCATGGAGACGATTCAGACGCAGAAGAAACGGGACCATTTCCATACTGTGGACTTCGGATGCCGGGAGCGTCCTGCTCCATTGGATCGCGGAAAAAAGAGCCTGTGGATAGTCCGGGGCGGCATTCTGCTCGAGCATTTCGAGGTAAAGTCGCCAGGTCTGGAAGCAGGAATCGATCGTTTCCCGGTAATTCGGTGCTTCCGGCGGAGTATTGGCTGCGAGGATCATCGAGACGTCCACGCATTCCGCGTAGTTCTGTCGGATCCGGGTCACGTTTTCGAGCTGCCGGAGCTGCTCAAGGAATTTGGGATCCTTTTTGCCGAAGAGCTGGAAATGTTCCATGAGGAGGAGCTGGTAGGCATCGAGTCTGGCATTGAGCGTTTCGTTCAGTTTGCCTTCAGATGCATTCAGTTCCTGCGAGACGCATTCGGCCACGATGGAGGCTGCGCGGGAGTGATTCTGTACTGCATTGGCGTCTTCCGGAAACGTGACGGCCATACGCCGGAACCAGGTGACTGAGTCTGCTTTCTTTCCGTTTCGGTAAAGCAGCGTACCCGCCATTTCCGCAGCATGAAGTGCCGTTTCCGTTTCTTTCTGCGAGACCGCAGCTTTCCAGAGTCTTTCGCAGGCGATGACGGCATCCGGATCAAAATTCACGCACGCATTTTCCGCAGCGAGTTTGAGGAAGGAAAGATTCTGGTTTTCGCCGGCATTTTTCAGCATTCCGTTGAAGAGGATCTCGGCACGCAGGACCCACCAGGGCGCACTTTTAGCCCGGATCGCGTTCAGGATCTCCAGCGATTCATCCCGAAGTTTTTGAGCGGCAGCTTTCTCCTTTTCAGAAGCTCCAGAACCGGAAGGTGCGGATCCGGGAAGAACGGACGTTTCTGCCGAAGCTACTCCCTTTTTCATCGCGTCATTCCATTGCGCGAGCCACAGTTCCAGGATGGCGCAGTCCAGTTCGCCGTTTCTTCCAAGAATATCTGCGTGAAGTTCCGTCCGGACCGTTTCCAGAGCCATGGGAAGGTCTTCTTTCGCCAACGCAAACCGGATCTGCTCGGCAAGAAGCTCCAGACGGGGGCTTTCAGGCATCGCACTGCGTTGGGAATCCAGCATTTCAAGCCGTTTTTGAGCATTTTCGAGGTCTTTCACGAGCCGAAAGCACCGGATCTCCTCAATTCGGGCATTCCAGTAAAGGGCCGATCCTGAGGGGATCATCGTCAGGCTTCGGGCACGCGACTGGGCTTCTTTCAGTGCGTTGATCCGGTCCAGAGAATCCGGCGGGTAGGTCAGTGCCTGGAGCTGGTAGGCGAGCAGAAGCTGAAATTCCAGATTCTGCCGCAGGGATTCCAATTCCCAGAGAGAAAGTCCATCTCCATCAAACCGCGAGTCGGTCCGGACCGATTCGGCTGCAGAGTTTCGGGTCCTTTTTTTTCTGGCAGCCAAACTGGATGGGGTACCGACCGTTCCTTCCTGTGCCAAGGCCAGGACCAGTTTTTCCCGCTGGGCATCGATTTCCAGGAAAAGCCGGATCGCATCACGAAGCCGGGCGCGTGCTTCTTCCATTCCGGCTTGAGGATCCAGTGCGAAACGGGCTTCCATTTCCGCTCGGCGAGCCTGCGCAAAAAGTCCGACCGCATACTGAAAATCAAGAGCCGGACGCCATGGACATTCCGGATGAGCTTTCAGGAAATCTTCGTAGAGACGCTGACTTTGGGCATCCAGCTCCTTTTTTTCCGGCATGGGAGCACAAAGTGCCCGTTCCTGAAGCACACGGATCAGCTCCAGAGTCATTTCGGTCTGAACGGCAGGAGAGATGGAACTGAGCGCAAGCCGTTCCCGACAGTGAAGTTCCGCAAGCCGAAACAGTCCGCGTTTCAGGAGTTCCTCAAAAAACAGACTGTCCGGTGAAGAATCCTGCCGCATTTTTTCA
>CAZRGJ010000468.1:0-2900 GCA_964599445.1 uncultured Planctomycetaceae bacterium
CACCGACGGTGAAGGCGTTCAGATCGACATTCACGGTGCCGGAGAACTGATCCGCGTTTAGAGTCGTAAACCCGTTGACGGTCGGATCGGCATTGAAATTCGCAGTCGTGTTCGCCATTGTAAGTTTACCGGTGAAGTCCACATTTCCTTCGAGATTCAGCGTCGCACCGTCGACCGTTCCTCCGTTTACGATCGTCAGTTTCGCACCGTCCTGGAAGGTCACGACGGAATCATTCGTCACGGCCAGCGAGGTAAATTTGTTTACGGAATCGCCGCCGAAAGTGACGACCGGCGCGCCGTTCTGCCCAGCCTGACCGATGGTGAGAGTGCCGTCGATGTACTCGCCGTTTCCATTCAGCCTTTGGGAATCCAGACTGATGCCGCCTTCAAACACATAATTTCCGCCGTCTTTGATTGTGACGTTGTTGTACCCGCTGCCGAGGATGTCGTTTGGTTTGTTCGAAGAACCACCGGTATTTCCTTTGAAAACGGCAGTGGAATCCGCGCCTTCAAAAACTAACTCCGAACTTCCAGCCAGAAGGATCGCGCCGGCATTTGTTCCGTTAAAATCTTCCGCTCCGCCGTGATTGTCGATAAACGTGTTGTTACCGGAAATGACAAACTGAGTTTTGTCCACTTTGTATCCATCATACTGACTTCTGACGTAGAGCGCACCGCCGCCGGATTCCGCCTGATTTCCGATAAACGTATTCGTGCCGGAGAGTGATCCGCCCTGAGAACCGACGTATACCGCGCCTCCATAGCTGCCGCTTGTGGTGGAACCGTCAACGGTCATGTCACCGGCGATGTTTCCTTCAAAATGAGTGTCTTTCAGGTGGACTTCCGTACCGTAGACCGCGCCTCCGGAAGTGCCAGCCGTATTGTTTTCAAAGGAAGAATTAGAAACCGTTACAGACGGACTATAAACCGCGCCGCCGTTGCCTTTGGAGTATCCTAAACTGTTTGTGATGCTCGCGGAGTTGCCCACAAACGAGCTGTCGGCAATATCGACCGAAGTGTTGGCATAAATCGCACCGCCGTAGCCAGCGGCATTGCTCTTGAATTCCACGCCTGTAATTTGAGCGTTTTCGCCGCAAAGAACACCGCCCAAAGACTTATTGTAAACACTTCCGAGCGCGCTGTTTTTCTCGAAAATTCCACCATTAAGAGTGAATGTGCTTTTGCTGTCCGCATAGATCGCGCCGCCGTAGCGTCCCTCTCCGGAAAGAAGGCCCGTACCGCCGGTGAATTTGATATTTTCAGCTGTCAGCGAGCCGGTCCCTTCGAAGAAGAAGAGGTTGCCGTTTTGGATCGTCATTGTGCGAGTGCCCGCAGAATTGGAGCGGAGTGTCATGTCTCCGACAGGAAGGAGGACGGGGGTCTTCTCGGTTACGTTGGCGGTCATGTCGATGACGTCGCCGGTCTGGAGAGACGCGAAACCGGAAAGCGTGTCGGATTCCAGAACGTCCGTTCCGCGTTTCAGAACGAGATTCTTCGCGGCGGCGGTCTCATAGGTGATCTTGCCGTCGGCGGTCATGGCGTAGGAGGTCAGACGCTGGTTGTTCACTCCCTCGGCAAATTTCAGCGTGACGTCTTCGGTCTCAAAACCGGTAAACGTCGTGCTTCCGAGGACCGTTCCCGTTCCGTCCGGCGTGAAGGCGACGTTCAGCGTGCTTCCGTTCGTGTCGTTTACGCTCGTGACGTTCCACGAATTCGCGGAAATGTTCAGCGCGGTGTTCGTCAAATTCAGCGTTTCCGGAAGCGTTCCGCCGGAATAGTTGAGCGTCTTGCCGGAATAGTTGAGCGTGTTGTCTTTCGCGCGCAGCTCGCCGCCGGAAATGTTGAGTGAACCGGTACCCGCAAGCGTACTGGTATTCTGGAGGTTCAAAAGTCCAGCCGTAATGTAAATACCGTCACTTCCTGAGGCGTTAAGTGCCAATGTGCCGGAAACATTCATATTCCCGCCGGCGATATTGATACGGGCAGTATCGTTTGCGTTGACCTGAGAGAAATTTCCAACGTTCAGTGTTCCACCTTGATTCACGTTGATGATTTTGTTGTTTACGTGGATGATGCTCCCCGCTGTGATCGTTCCGCCGTTTTCGACGGTCAAAACGCCGGAACCTTTATCCATCTGAATGTTTTTGGTGACTTCGAGAAGACTTCCGGTTCCGCTTACGTTGATCTCTCCGTATGCGTAATCTTTGTTTGCAATATTATCGGTTACACCGGCCGGCATAGCAATGTTGGCGGCCTTTACATATCCGCCGTCGACGACATTCAGGATACCCTTTGTCAACTCTGTTGTTTCAACACTCCCATATCGTCCCAGAGAAATGGAGTTCTCCACGATGACTTCTCCGCCTTTTCCAACCGTAAAAGTACCGACAGCATTGTCACGCCATTCACTTCCGCCAACACCGCGGTTTGCGGCAATATGAAGGCTGGGGTTGATTGATTCGGAGTCGTTGGTAATGATCAGTTTGCCGTTTGTAATATTAGCAGTTCCTTCACCGCGGCAGGCGAAATAGAAAGAATCGGTAAGGCTGATCGTTCCGCCGTTTGCGATGGTAAGATTCGAAACACTCCCTTTGTGGCGTGCGGTGTAAGCCCCTGCCGCGTTGAGTGTTCCGCCGTCAACGACGATATTGGAAACACTGCCGTTCGCAGTACCGCTATGAAGGGCACCGTTTACGTCTACCGTACCTTTGACCGTCAGTGTTCCATTATCGAAAACCATTCCGGCTCCTTCGCCGATCTGGTCATTCGGCATGGGATCTGCGATATTTCCGGAGGTATTGTATTTGTACGCATCGTCCGCCGAAACTGTAACGTCTCCAGTGATATACTGAACGTCCGCGAATTCTTTCGTTTCCGCCTTCACCGGTGCGGAAAGCGCG
>CAZRGJ010000469.1:0-2892 GCA_964599445.1 uncultured Planctomycetaceae bacterium
GAAGCGCTCCTGAACGCGCTGGTCCATCGAGACTACAGTGTCCATTCCGAGGGAAAGCCGATCGAACTCACTATGTTCAGAGATCGGCTGGAAATCCGCAATCCGGGAGGACTTTACGGGAAATTAACGATCGATCAGTTGGGAAATGTTCAGCCGGATACACGAAATAAACGTCTCGCAAGACTTCTTGAAACGCTGAAAATCACGGAAAACCGATATTCCGGAATCCCGACAATTCGGCGCGAATTAAAGGAAGCGGGACTGCGGCCGCCAGAATTTGCGGATTCACGGAGTGAATTTCAGGTCACGTTCTACAACGAACCGATCGAAGACAAACAACACAATGTAAATGAACAGGAAAGGAAATTGCTCGAATTCTGCCGAACACCGAGAACACGGCAGGAGATCGCGGAATGGCTCGGAGTAAAGTCGGCAGCATATGCCATGTCGCGCAATGTGAAGCCGCTTCTTGAACAGGGACTTCTGAAAATGACGCTGCCGGAGACTCCCAAAAGCAAGGATCAGAAATATTTCACCAAATGAGACACATAGATTTCACACTGCGTAAATTTTACTGAAAAGGAGACCTCAATAGTGTTTTTTCCTGCAAAATTTTTAAATTTTTTAATTTTTTGTTCCCGAAAAAATTTTACGGTGTATACTATATTTATTGATTTATTTTGTAAATTTATAGTATTTGGGAGTTGATGTCAGATGTTGAAACATGGTCAAAATCGAAAAACGGTCCTGATACTGGCGGCTGCTGGTCTGCTTGGAAGTGCGGCTTTTGCGCAGGCGGCGGAACCGCTCGTTCAGCTGGATTTCAATAATGATACGATCACCAACGTCGGTTCGTTTGACCTTACCGGCCTTGGTTTCAGCGATGCCCAGGGGGACGCGCCGATTTTCGTCGATACCGGGATCAACGGCATGAAGGCGATCAAGCTGGATGGCACGAACTACGTGAATACGACGACCGAAACGCAGGCACTCGGCATCTCCGGAGCTGCATCCAAAACAGCCTCTGCCCTCATCAAACCCAGTGCGACAGGAAATTACGCGATCTGGTCGATCGGCAATTGCGAAAACCTTCAGGATTTCACAGTTAAAGTCAACGGCGAAAATGAACTTCGCGGTCAGCAGTGGGGCAGTGATTTTTCGACTCCGGTACCGTACTCGATCAAAGACACCTGGGGCCTGGTCACGCAAACCTACGACGGACAGACCGTCCGTATCTACTATAATGGGCAGCTCACCGGCTCCAATAACATGACGCTCAATACCGGAACCGCCGGTACCATTAAGGCCGGTTACTGGTATGATCTGGCGCACAGTTTCCGCGGCGATATGGCGGATTTCCGCATTTACGATGAGTCGCTCACGGCGAAACAGGTGCGTCGGGCGGCCTACGATCTCGGCGGCGGATTGTTCACTTTCAAAGAGAATATCGCGAACGGTTTCGGCGTCGGTACGGATGACGGCTGGCACGCCGGCTGCGGAAATACGATGTTCTATACCATGCTCTACGGAGACATCAATGTGATCCGCGCCGGTTCCGGTTCTGCCAATCAGAACAGTGCCAGCGACACGGGAGGTACCGTGACGGATACATTCAACGGTATCCTCTGGGGGCAGCCTTTCACCGTCGTCGATGACACAAAAGAGATCACGTTCAAAATGGCCGGCGGTACTTTCGAGGCTCCGGATGCGGCCGCTGCGGATAACGGAACGAATATCTCCTACCTTCGCGACAAGGCAGGCATGGTCCTCTACGACATCACGGACGGAAAGTTCCTGCTCGACACCTACCGCTGTTCGTCAACAAACAACAATACGACAAGCGAACTGAAGACCATTTCTCTGGATGGTCTGAAAGGGCACGAAGTCGCGCTCGCACTCGTCGATCTCGCGGTAGGCAGCTGGGGCATGACGGTGGTCGGCGACATCAATATCCCGCTCGGGACCGGCACCTTCAACAAAATCGGTCCGTCCCTGGTCACGGAAACGCTGGCCTTCAATTTCGACACAGCCAATAACTGGGAAGGATGGTTCGAAGTCGACGCAAACGGCAATCGGCTGGATTCCGTCACGAATTTCCGTTTCGGTGCTCCGGGCGACTGCGATTACTATATCGGCTCGAATTTCATCACATCCAACTCCCCGAACGGCGGGTGGGACGCTGCGGTCGGGACGCTGCGGAGCGAAACATTCACGATCGACGGCGACATCATCGAATTCATGATCAACGGCGGTGCCGGCGGCGATTACGGTTTCGAACTCTGGGTCCTGCAGGACGGTGCGGAAGATTTTGAGCGGGTCCGCGAAGCACACCGATCTTCCAACAATAATGATTTCGAGTACAGTTTCTGGGACGTTTCCGATCTGGAAGGTCTTGATGCATTCCTCCAGCTCCGCGACAATCAGAATGCGAACTGGGGCTGGCTTGGTATCGACAATCTCAGAATGGTCGATTTTGATCAGGTTCCGGAACCGTCTACGTGGGCACTGCTTCTGCTCGGAACTGCCGGACTCTGGACAGTCCGCCGCAGGAAGAACTAAACCGGATCACGGATCACTGGATCAAAAAAAACACGAAGGAAAAATTTACTCCTTCGTGTTTTTTTATGTATCACGGACACGGATCGAAATTTACCGCCAGTCTTCAGGTCCGTCTATCCCATACGGTGATTGTTCGGCACATAGAGCATACGGCCGCACTGACGGCATTCAAACGCATGAACGCTTTCCGCGATCGACGCGATCATGTCGACCGGAAGTACCGTATTGCAGCCGCCGCAATGCTGACTGTGGACCGGTGCCAGAGAATCGAATTTTTTATTTTCAAAGACCCTGCGGTAAAGCATACTGTGCTCCCCGTTCAGACGGCGTTCC
>CAZRGJ010000470.1:0-2884 GCA_964599445.1 uncultured Planctomycetaceae bacterium
GCAATGCCTTCATACATTGCACTCTGATCGATCTTCTGCATAGCCTGGATCTGCACTTTGGCACTGCCGCGCATGGAAACGGTGTGTCCGACCGAAGCGTCGACCGTCAAATTCCGGTGAGCATAGTTGGAAATACGGGCAAGTTCCTCCTTACTAAGCGGCGCGATCGCACGACCATGGCACATGAGCGCATCTACCAGCACTTTTTCCAGAGAATCCAGCGCAGCGTCTCCCGACTGTCCCGTTTTCCAGTAATCCGGAATACGAACGGAATCCGCATTGACGTCCATTCGGTCTGCAACGCGCTTCAGCGATTTGCAGAAACCGATACGGCCGGCACAAAGCTGGGCGTGAAGCATACGGGTAAACTCTTCTGCTTCACCGGCACCTTTGAGCGGATCTGCCATGATCTCATTAAACCACTTCAGACGGCCAAGACCGTTCAATTCCGAGCCGGAACGAACACTCTGCGTGTTGCGCATCACACCATCAAGGTAACGGCGCCACTGATTGTACTGATCATTCAGATTTCGATCTGAGATGCCGGACACAATATCGCGAATCGACTGATTCACGATCGAAGAACCTCCCAGGAGACCGGTATACGGCGAACGGGAATTGTCTTTCGGAGGATAAATATCAAAATTCTTGAATGTTTGAAAATAGGTATTCTGCGCTGAACCTTTGATCTCCGGCGTCGGTTCTGTTTTAGTCTGGACCGCACGGCTGCTCGAATAGGTATTTTCCTCGGGAAGGATCCGATTGCTCTGCTGAAAACGGCCCCAAAGCTGTGCTTCGGCAGACGAAACCAAAATCGAAATCATGCAGGCAAACGTGAAAGCCGCACATAAACCGGAATATAAACGAAACGATTTCAAACAATAAGCCATAATTTACCCTTTTAAAAACAAAACATCAAATACTTTTCATTTTATCGTCATTTTCAGCCTCCAAACAAAGTTCACGTTTTTTATTTTTAGAAATTTTACCAAAAAAATAATTATAGAATTTGAAAAGCAGACTTTTAGATGAAAAAGAAAAGGGAGTGAAACTTTACCATTTCACTCCCCTTGGCAGTTTATGCAAAGAATTCAGTCAGGAAAATTACTCTTCCTCTTCTTCCTGCTTGTTCTTCGCAATGATGTCCTGGATAATGTTGCCCGGGACGATATCGTAGCGGTCGAACTCGAGCGTGTAGCTGCCCTGACCGCCCGTCATGGAAGCCAGAACGCGAGCGTAGGTCGTGACTTCCGCAAGCGGGATCTCGGCGATGATCGTCTGCATTCCACCGCCGGCACTTTCCATACCGAGCGGACGGCCGCGGCGCGTGGAAAGGTCACCGGAGATGTCGCCGACTTTGTCGTTCGGAATCGTGATCTCGATCTTGACGACCGGCTCAAGCAGCGTCGGCTTGCATTCCTGGAACACGTTGCGGAAACACATCGAAGCTGCCGTTTTGAAGGCCGTTTCGTTGGAGTCCACATCGTGCATCTTACCAAAGTAAAGTTCAACGGCAATGTCCTGGACCTTGCAGCCCGCGATGACGCCCTTAGTCATTCTTTCGCGGAAACCTTTTTCGATCGCCGGCTTGAAGTTATCGGAGATCGATCCCTGGGTGACCGTGTCGATCCACAGGAAGTTGAATTCCGGATCATGATGGAATTCTTTCAGCGTCGGGAACTTGTCCTTCGTGCAGAATTCAGCCGGATCCGTGCCGCCCGGGAACGGATACATACGAATGTGGACTTCACCGAACTGACCGGAACCGCCGGACTGTTTCTTGTGGCGGTAGCTGCCGTCGCCGTTGCGCTGGATCGTTTCACGGTACGGAATTTTCGGTTCTTTCGTGTCGACTTCCACCTTGTCGCGTCTCTTGAGACGTTCACGCAGGATCTGAAGGTGAAGTTCGCTCATGCCGGTGATGACGAGTTCTTTCGTCTGGGCATCCTGGTCACGTTTGAACGTGGAATCTTCGTCGCACAGCTTGGCAAGCGCGCCGGAGAGTTTACCTTCGTCGCCGCGGGATTTCGGAGTCGCAGCCAGCGAAACCATCGGGGTCGGGAAGGTGATCTCGTTCATCGTGGCGTTGCCGAGCGTCGTGCTCGTGTAGAGGTCTTCCGCTTTCGTCACGGCACAAATGTAACCCGGTCCGGCTTCGTCAAGCGCTACCGTCTGGTTGCCAAGCATCTGGAAGAGCTGCGCGATCTTCAGCCCCTTACGGCTTCCGGTGACCGGAATGGTGTCGCCGGTCTTGACCGTGCCCTGATAGACGCGGAAGTAGCTCAGCTTCTGCACGAACGGGTCCGCGCGGGTCTTGAAGACCTGAGCAACGAGCGGTTCGGAAGCGTCCGCTTTAAGTTCGAATTCTTCACCGTTGGCGTCTTTCGCCGTACGGGTATTCATTCCCGGATTCAGACCGGCGAGCGCGATAGCGTCGAGCAGTTCGTCAAGACCAATCTCGTTTTTGCCGCTGGTGCAGAGGATCGGGACGATCAGACCCTGAGCGACCGCTTTGGGAAGCAGGACAGCCAGGTCGGCTTCGGTCGGCATTTCGCCTTCCATGAACTGCATCATCCAGTCGTCATCGCACATGACGACCTGTTCGATGAACGCTTCGTCATCCATGCAGGACTTCACTGCGGAGAAACCGCCGCCGACGGCATCCGGCGTGTTCATCAGGCAGCATTCCGAACCGAAAACATCCTGGATCTGAGCGACCAGTTCGTCAAACTTGATATTGTCGCCATCCAGCTTGTTGATGACCACGAAACGGCCGAGGCCGAGATTTTTGGCTTCGTTGAAAACACGGCGGGTGTTCACTTCGATACCGCTCTGTGCATTGATGACGACCGCCACGTTATCGACGCCGTTCATCGCGCCGATC
>CAZRGJ010000471.1:0-2877 GCA_964599445.1 uncultured Planctomycetaceae bacterium
CTTTGCCGGGGCTTGAATAGTTAGCCAGTTCAAATACTATACTCCAAATGTCAAAATATTGCAAGGACCCCTTAGCCCGAAAAAGAGCCAAAACCGCCCAAAATAATAAAAAAAACAGTTTTCAGTCGACAAAAATTGCGCTAAATAACGTTTCTTCCGATATTTACAGCAGACCGGACCTGCTTTCTTTTCGCCCATTCTGCTGCAAAATCAACTATTTTTACGAGAAAAAAAACACTTTGGTTCTCTTCTTCGCAACGGAATAAAAAATTCCCTGCATTCCAGGCTTTTTTCCTGATCCGGCACAGGTTTCCGCTCTGAAATGTTTTTTCGTAGTATCGGCCAAAACCCCCGGTTTCTCAAGTGCTTTTCATTCGGTACGGTCTTTCCCGCTCCAGACAGATCTTTCCTCCAGAAATTCCAGGAATTCCATGGATTCTCTCTTTTTTCTTCCCGCACCCCTTGAAATTTTTTCCAAAATGTAGAAAATAAAAGGAATCCATTCGGATTTGTGTGTTTCCGTGTCCTTTAACGAAAAGTTTAAAGAAAAGAGAGTTTCTTATGCCTAACCCGATCGATCTTCCTGTATGGAATGAACTCCGCCAGTTTGCTGACGATTTCCAGAATCTGTCTCTTCGCGGCCTTTTCAGTCAGGATGCAGACCGCGCCGCCAAAATGACCCTTGACGCCTGCGGGATCCATCTCGACTACTCCAAAAACCGCGTCAATGACGCCGTCATGAATGCCCTCTTCACTCTCGCGCGCGAAGCCGGCGTTCCTGCCGCCATCGAAAAGATGTTCACCGGCGAGAAGATCAACATCACGGAAGGCCGGGCGGTGCTGCATGTCGCGCTGCGCAACCGTTCCAATACGCCGATCTGCGTCGACGGCAAAAATGTCATGGAGGACGTCAACCGGGTCCTCGCGAAAATGGCGGACTTCGCCAATGAGATCCGTTCGGGAGCCTGGAAAGGCGCGACCGGAAAGACCATCAAAAACATCGTGAACATCGGCATCGGCGGCTCCGATCTGGGTCCGGTCATGGCGTATGAGGCACTGAAGCCCTACACGAAGCGCGATCTGACCGTCCGTTTCGTTTCCAACATCGACGGCACGCACCTGGCCGAAGCGACCCGGGATCTGAATGCCGAAGAAACGCTCTTCATCATCGCGAGCAAGACCTTCACGACCCTTGAGACCATGACCAACGCAATGACGGCGCGGAAATGGGTCCTCGACGCTCTGAAGTCCCTGAAGCCGGAAGCTGCGGATTCCGAGATCGTGGCGCGTCATTTCGTCGCACTTTCCACCAACGCGGAAAAAGTCGCGGAATTCGGCATCGACACGAACAATATGTTCGAGTTCTGGAACTGGGTCGGCGGACGATACAGTATGCCGAGCGCCATCGGACTCGCGCTCATGACTGCGATCGGACCGGAAAACTTCTTCGCCATGCTCGACGGATACCATGCCATGGACCAGCACTTCCGTACGGCTCCGTTCGAGAAAAACATCCCGGTCATCCTCGCTCTGCTGGGTGTCTGGTACAATAATTTCTTCGACGCAGCCTCCCACGCGATCCTGCCGTACGATCAGTACCTCTCCCGCTTTGCCGCGTACTTCCAGCAGGGAGACATGGAATCCAACGGAAAATCCGTCACCCTCGGCGGCGAAAAAGTCAACTGGCAGACCGGTCCGATCATCTGGGGCGAACCCGGAACGAATGGCCAGCACGCCTTCTATCAGCTTCTCCATCAGGGAACGAAACTCGTTCCGGCAGACTTCATCGCGTTTGCGAAATCGCACAATCCGATCGGTCTGACGCCGAAAGAACACCATTTCAAACTCATGGCCAACGTTTTCGCACAGACCGAAGCACTCGCTTTCGGAAAGACGGAAGCGGAAGTCCGCGCCGAGGGCGTCGCCGAAGAACTCGTCGCCCATAAAGTCTTCGAAGGCAATCGCCCGACCAATACGATCCTGGCTGAACAGCTCACGCCGGCCGTTCTGGGGTCCCTCATCGCCATGTACGAGCACAAGATCTTCGTGCAGGGGATCATCTGGAACATCAACAGCTACGATCAGTGGGGCGTGGAACTCGGAAAAGTCCTCGCCAAAAAGATCCTCGGCGAACTGGAAGCAGATGATCCGGAACTCAAACACGACAGTTCCACGAACGCTCTGATCGAGTGGTTCCGCAAGAACGCCTGAGCTCCATGATCCCGCTGTCCTTTCGACGGCGGTTTCCCCAATAAAAAAAGCCTCCCTTGAAACGGGGAGGCTTTCTTATTTCAGAAGCTCAACTACATTTCATCGCCGAAATCGTCTTCTCCGGCGTCTTCTTCATCGCCGAAATCCTCTTCTCCGGCGTCTTCTTCATCGCCGAAATCGTCTTCTCCGGCATCTTCTTCATCGCCGAAATCCTCTTCTCCGGCGTCTTCTTCATCGCCGAAATCGTCTTCTCCGGCATCTTCTTCATCGCCAAGATCTTCTTCGTCTTCCGACTCTTCATCGCCAAGCTCTTCGTCATCGCCGGACTCTTCTTCGCCGTCATCGCCGAAGCTGAATCCGCCGTCATCGTCGCCGGAGTCCTCAGAATCTTCTTCCTCTTCTTCACCCCAGCCGCCGTCTTCATCGTCGCCCATCCGGTCCGCGTTCTTCTTCGGCTTCGCGGGAGCGTCTTTCCGGTGCGCACGGCGCATTTCCTGAACCGAACTTTCACGCGCAGCGATCCATTCGGCAGAATAATCCAGCGGAGTCCCCAGCGCCATCTCGCGCAGACACTGGATCGTTCCGTCTTCCGTCGCAAAATAGATCCGGTCATTTTGCGTGTTGGTCACGATGAATTTGTAGTCCATCATCGGCAGCGAATTGATC
>CAZRGJ010000472.1:0-2877 GCA_964599445.1 uncultured Planctomycetaceae bacterium
TACGGCCTGTATCGCCGAAGATCAAAGCGGCAAAGGTCACTGTGTGACCGTATTGCCGCATTCCAAATTCCCCTCCCTCGAAGAGGTGGCAGACCGAAGGTCTGACGTGGGACCGCTTGCTCTGATAGACTCCACCACTGAAAGCACAGAAGATTCGGATCGGTACACACTTTCCGGCAGATCCATTCAAAAAGATCCCGCAGGACCCAGAATTTCAAAAGTCCTGCGGGATCTTCATTCCGAACGAGTTCACTTCAGCACAATGTGTGCCATGCCCTCTTCACGGGATCTCATTTTTTCTTTTTGCGTTTCCGGTTCACGATCCTGTTCTTTTTTCCGGAAGCCACCGATTGCTCGAAATGCTCGCTTTCCGGATTCGAGACCGGGACTGTCGTCTGCATCATCGTCATTCCGCCGGTGATGGTCGTGGAGATGACAGATGTTTCCGGAACATTCTGAAATTCCGCAGGCAAAACGTCTTCTGAGACTCCTTCCGAAAAATCGACTTCCGAAATGATCGTCCGCTGCATATTCGGCAGGTTTCCTGCCATGAGCTGCGCCATCCATAGCGTCATCTTGAACTCAAGCAGAATGATGCGCAAAGCTGCCGTGATCGGCGCGGCCAAAAGCATTCCGACGGGGCCCCAGACCACGCCGAAAAAGCCAAGCGCAAGCAAAATCGTGACCGGATGCAGCTGAAGTCCATGCCCCTGGAGTTTCGGCTCGAGAAGGTTTCCGAAGAACTGCTGGACGCACGTCGGCAGAATGAGTGCCAGAAGCAGTTGAGTATTCGACATTTCGCTCGTGATCATCAGGATCGGAAGCGGCAGAATCGTCGCGATGATGGAACCGATGGACGGAATAAAATTCAGCACGAAGGCGATCAGCCCAAACAAAAATGCCATGGGAGTTCCGAGGAAAAAGAAAATGAGGTAAACGCAGACTCCGGTCGCCAGCGAAATAAAAAATTTGATGTTCAAATATTTCTGGATGCTCCGCTCGATCTCCGCATAGATCTCATTTCGGACCCGCGTGTGCGGATCGCGTCCCATGAGGATAAAGAGGCAAAACAAAAGCACGAGCGTACCGCTGGAAACGAAATTCTTGCAGACATTCAGGCTTTCTTTCAAAAACGAGGGGATCTGTTCACGCATTTCTCCAAGAAGCGTTTCGGCCTTGATGTAGGAACCGATGCCGACCTGTTTCAGAGCCAGATCCAACGTCGTTTCAAATTTTTCCAGGGTGGACGTTTCACCTGATCGATTTACTTCCTGGATCGCTTCCGTAATGGAGTTGATCGCGAACCGGGCCAGGAAAAAACAGAGGATGAAGACCATCAGAATGACCAGAAACGAACTGGCGAATCCTGCCCAGCGCGGAAGTTTCCACCGAACGACGACCAGCTTTTCCACCGGCGAGACCATCGCACAGAGGAAGATCGAGAAGACGAACGGGATCATGAAACTGCGCGTAAAAAACATCGCGAACGAAAAAGCCACAAACGCCAGCAGAAGTACTCCGCCGGTCAAAAGCCAAAACTGCTCTTCACGTAAAGGAGCTCGCATTTGCACACTCTCCTGTTTTTTTCTGAAAGGAATAAAAAAGTTCATCCGGTAAATGCGTACCGGAACGCACTCACATTTCTGCCACGGCGGCGACCAGAGCAAGGTAGCTTCGCGGCTCGATCTCCGTCAACCCCAGAAACTGCGAAAGGCTCAAAAGCCGTTCCCGAACCTCCGGGATCTCCGAATCATTTTCTGCGATGAATTCCAGTTCCGCAAACGTTCCGACGGGGGGAACTTCATCGAAAGAAAACTCGACTCGAGCACCCTCCCACTCCCAGTACGCCTTGCTGCGCACCTTACGGACCTCGCGAACGGACTGGAATCCCAGAAGCGTCAGCATTTCCATCCACTGGCGGGAAATAGAAAGTCCTTCCAGCGCATCCAGCTGCTCCCAAAGCGTCTCTGCGGGCATCGAAAACAATGTGCCGGCTCTGACTGGATCCAAAGAAAGAGAGGCCGCCAACGGCAGCTCGATCTCTTTCCGAATCTTGGCCTGACGGTCAAGCCGAGGCCCCTTGAACGTAATGAGCTGCTCCGCTTCCGCACGTACCAGACAGCATTCTGCCTGCGCATTTTCCGGCTCTCCAAAGAAAAACGTGAGATGACGCCGGACACGAAGCGCTTCGTCCGTCTGCACAAAATCCCTGCACGGATGCTGAAAATACGTATCGACTTCCAGGACTTTCTTCTTCCACGAAAGACCAAGCTCCGCAACACGTTTCAGAAACGACGCTGGATCGGGAAGCCGAAATTTCTGCTCAACTTCAAACATTCGGATCTCCTGAAATTAGCTGTTAGCCGTTAGTTTAAAAAGCTGGAAGCTGGAAACTACTTCCCAAACGTCTTCGCTTCCACGCCCAGCATTTCCGCCACGACCGCATCCACGCGATTACCCCAGAGAATGTACCCTTCACGCCCCGGGTGTACGCCGTCGCGCATCAGTTCCTTCGGAATGTTCCCGTCTGCATCGATCCACAGGTCGTTGATGTCGAGAAGCTGCACATTTTTGTAGTCTTTGAAGACTTCCGGCAGCATATCGTTCACCGCCATCGCGCGAGTCCGGCTTCCCGATTCCGGACCATGAGTCACGAAGATCTCAAGGACCAGGATCTTAATGTCCGGATAGAGCGACTGCAGTTTATCCACGCACGCCTTGATGCCGAGCGCAACATTTTCCTCACAGTTCGGCCACGCGTTCCACAGGCTGTTGATCCCGATGAGCAGAACGGCCGCTTTGGGCTGGATCTTGTCCATCGGAGCATCATTCAGACGCCAGAGAACGTGCTGGGGCTGGTCTCCGCCGAACCCCATG
>CAZRGJ010000473.1:0-2869 GCA_964599445.1 uncultured Planctomycetaceae bacterium
TCCGAGAGGATCGCTGGAGTCAGGAGTGTATTCCGCTTGTAACCTGCGACAGGGTGTGCCAGATAGGAACCTTCGTTATCCGGATCGCTGATGTCTACCGGGTAGCCGGTCGGTGTGGTTTCGTCGTAGGGATCCGGCGAGTCGTCGCCGGTAACGACTTCGCGATGCGCGATCTGGACGAGCTGCTTGGCAAGGAAGCCCGCGTCGGCAGTCGCCCGCTGAAGGTCCACAGAGCCTTTGCGTGCTCCGAAAGCTCCCGCGAAATACTCGGCAGGAGTCAACCCGCGGGAGTAGCCGTGCACGACTGGGAATGGGATGGGACGCTCTTCCTGATCCACGTACAGAAGGTCCGCGCCGATGATGGAGTTGAACGTTCCCGGCTTCTGTGCTCCTGTTCCGACAGCCTGATGATAGAACGGGGAGTCCTGATCGCGGCGTTCCGCCAGGCTCCCTTCATTCAGCGTTTTATGGTGCTTCATCGTAGCTTCGATGATCTCTTTCTGCACGCGGGGATCATCACTTCGGACACCTTGTCGATACCACTTCGCGAAGATCGCCTGCGTCTCACGATTGATCTGGTCGCGAATCGCTTTGACGTTCTTCGCTTCGGAAATGTCGCGCAGACTGAACGACTGCCCGCCGGTCAGGTACGCCGATTTGTAGCCGAATCGCAGGAGCTGGCTGGAGACTTCTTTGTATTTATCAGGATGCCGTTTGGCGAGCTGCGTCAATACCTTGCCCGTCGTTTTCTTATCCCAGACCCGGTTCGGGTCTCTCATATCTTCCGGAAGCATGGCGTTAAGAACCACGCTTCCTACTGTTGCGTCTGTCATGCTGTTATCCCAAAATGATCAGTTCACTGGAGAGCTTGCTGCCGGTCATGCCGTAGTTCCAGTCAGGAGTCAGGATCCGGAAGCCTGTATACAGTTCCCGTACTTCCGGACAGTCATTATACGAGAGGACCCAGTTTCTTCGCTCTCCTAATACTCGGCGAAGGCGTTCGTGGTCAAAGTCCCTATGCAGCGAGCCGTTATCGCCGTAGAGTTTTCCGTCGGTCATGTACGGCGGATCGCAGTAGGCCGGCATGTCCGGGTACTTTCTGAGAAAGGTTTCAAAGTCCTCCGCTTCCAGCGTCACGGTCAGCCTCGGTTCCCGAAAAGATGCAAGCCGCTGAATACTGGAGTCGGTAAACCGAGGCGTGCCCGGCGACATTCCGCCGCAGAGCGTTACGCCGGAGAAGGAACTCCGGTTGATCGCAAAGAACCACGCTGCTTCCAGAGCACCGCTGACCTGTTCCTGCCGCAGCCCGTTCTGAAAGTACTTGAACAGCTCCGGCGTCATTTTTGGAATGGCTTTTACTGCCTCGACCAGAGCCTCCCGGTCATGAAGTAAAGCGTTCCAGAACGAGATCAGCGGACGAAAGGCATCGGAAGCGATGACCGCCGTTCCCTGTTCCGCCAGAGCCAGTTCAACGGAGCCTCCCCCTAAGAAGGGAGAGACCACGGTCCGGGTCGATTTTGGAAAGAAACGCCGGACGATACTTTGTGCTGCCCGGCTTTTACCGCCGGGATAGCGAAGAGGACTTTTCATATTTTAACCCATACCCTGCTGCTGAAGGACCATATCGCGTCCCTGAGAAGCTGCCTCGGAGCGCATCTGCTCGATCAGTCCCTTGACGATCATGTGCATCTGCGGATCCTGCTTCTGCAGTTTTCTCAGGTTACTGTTAGTATTGCCCATCATCAGCTGCTGCGCAAGAGTCTGAGCTTTGGCATAGATGTCCTGAATGGAGTCCGTAGGCTGGATACCGGACTGCGCGATAAGCTGTGAGATCGGGTCCATACCGGGCAGGAGAGAACTCATACCCTGCCCGTTGGCGCCTGCGACCTGTACCCCCACCATCTGTCCGCCTGGGACTGGCATGTTCTGCCCCGGCATTCCCATAGGCGGTGCTCCGCCTCCTCCCTGAGCGGCCTGCTGCTGTTGCTGCTGAATCTGCCCAAGGATATTCAGCGTACCGCCTCCGATCATGTCGGTGAGCTGCTTGGTCGTTTCCATCTCTTTCTGCATGCGATCCTGCTGTTCCGCTTCATCGCGCTGTTCTTCGATGATACGGCGTACCTCTTCCTTCTTGTCGATACCGACAGAAGCCAGAGCCGTCGTCTGCGAGACCGCGCCTGTACCCATAAGCTGGAGAGCCTGAACCTGGCGGTTGATGTCGTCGGCTTCGGTGATCTTCGCAAAGCGTGCTTCGACCGGTTCCCAGCCGAGGATCTCACTGACCCGGCGCGCAATAAATTGGAGCATGATGTTCAAGTCCGTAATCAGCGAATGCCAGTAAGATGAGAACAGGCGTAAAGCCACCGGCGCGGATTGGACCGTCAAAGATCCTTTGTACAGCTCCACGGGTACACCTGCGGAGGTCAGCAAGGCATCCAGACTGAAATCGAGCAGGTCTCTGGGGATGAATTGCGCAGCGTCGCCGCCTACGGACTGGTACTGGACCGGGAATGGAGTAACGAACCACGCAGAAGGATCTCGCCGCTTGATATTTACCGCATTCTGCATGACCTGTCGGAAGTGCCCCATGTTGTTTCCCTTATAAAGCGGGTCGCCGTTCGCGCCGCCGGAAGGCGGAGAGAGGATGCGCATGGGAGCCAGTGCTTCCATGGCCGTGGTTTCGGTGTGCCGGTTGCAGACCTGATAGAGCCACGCCTGCCGGAAGTCTGCCAGAGGTCCCGGAAGCCCCCAGCCGTCCAGATCCAGTCCAGCCAGTGTAGAGGTTTTCAGATGCAGGATCATCTCATCGTTGAAGCGGAATTTGCCGTTCTCGCGGATAGCATCCAGAACATCAACAGGAATAGACAGG
>CAZRGJ010000474.1:0-2865 GCA_964599445.1 uncultured Planctomycetaceae bacterium
TCTTGAAGAGGGAGTCTGAGGGAGAAACAACTTTCAAGATGTTTCTCCCTCACGGACGCGGCAACATGACGGGCAGCCAGACGGCTCTCGCAGAGTGCCGTCGCGCGTGGGACCTTTAGCCGAAAAACTTGACCACTGAATTCACAGAAGATACGCAGAAGCACACTGAAGGGGAACACGAAAAGCACCAAAATATTCAAAAAACACAAAAACATCAAAAAGTTTTTGAAGGCCGCGAGCCGCGGCGGGAAAACTGTGTTTCTGCCGATGGATCGTTCCGCAGGTCCCTGCGTTTTCTCTCTGGAGGTTCCAGCGGTCGAAAATCTGTGCAGGAATGCGTTTCCCCGCCAATTTACGAAAGAGGCAGACATGAAAAAAAGAAATTCCGATTTGATTCGCCGTTCCGGAACGTTTTTTGCCGCGTTCCTCTTTTTTGCCGTTTCCTTCGCCGTCTCTGTTTCGGATGCAGATGCCGGAGAATTGAAGATCCTCGCGCCGCCAGAACAGCAGAATTCCGCATACGGTATCGCGGCGGAAGAGCTTCAGAAGTACTGGGAACAGGTCACGGGAGAGCGTCTTGAGATCGTTCATGAAGGAAACCCGGAAGACGATTTCCTCGTCATTGGCTCGGATTCAGTGAATCGTTTCGTTCGGGAACTGATCGAACGGAAAGTGATCCGCGATCTCCCGCTCAAGACCGCCTCGGACGACTTTCGGCTTCTTTCCGTCAGGGACGGCGAGCGTACGCACCTGCTTTTTGCCGGGGGACGCGGACGCTCGACGCTTTACGCCGTTTACGCATTTCTCGAAGAGCGCGCAGGCTGCCGATGGTTCTGGGACGGCGACGTCGTGCCGAAACGGGAGGCACTCGATATTTCGGGCCTCGACGTTCACGAATCTCCGCGCTTTGAATACCGCGGGCAACGCTATTTCGCGCACCGCAGTCTTCATCGCTTTCAGGCAGAGCACTGGTCTTTGGAAGACTGGCAGAAAGAGATCGACTGGCTCCTGAAAAAGCGTCTGAACGTCTTCATGCTGCGCATCGGGATGGACGACGTATTCCAGAAGGCGTTCCCGGACATCGTGGACTATCCGGACCCCGCGAAACCGCTTCCGGAAGCCCTGAGCGGATACGATAACCGGACGCTTTTCTGGCCGCTGGAATTTCGCGGCAAACTGCGGAAGGGGATCCTCGACTACGCTTTCGCGCGCGACCTGATGCACCCGGAAGATTTCGGCACGATGAGCCACTGGTACTCGCGCACGCCGAAGCAGTTCCTCGAAAAAGTCGATCCGAAATTCCTCCCGCAAGCCGCGGGACCGCACAATGTACCGACGGCACTGGCGTGGGACATTCGGGAGGATGAAAATCTTCAGAACTACTGGAAGCTGACGGAAGCGCACATCAAACACTACGGAAAACCGGAACTTTTCCACACGATCGGACTTGCCGAGCGTCACTGCTATCGTGACCGCGAAGAGAATCTGCGTCTGAAACTCTACACGTACCGTCGTCTGATCGAAAATCTCCGGCAAAACTACCCGAACGGCACTCTCTTGCTTGCCGGCTGGGATTTTTATTGGGGATGGAAACCGGAAGAAATGCGAGAGTTCATCGCACAGCTCGACCCGGAAAGGACGCTGATCTGGGACTACGAGGCTGATGCTCCGGGGGCGAACAATTTCACGAACTGGGGCGTCGTTGGGAAATTTCCCTACGTCTTCGGCATCTTCCAGGCGTACGAGAACGCGATGGATATTCGCGGAAACTATCCGCTGATCGAAGAACGCCAGAAAGTGATCCTGAACGACCCGTTCTGCCGCGGGTACATTCTGTGGCCGGAAAACTCGCACGCGGACATTTTCATGCTGCACTACTTCACACAGAACGCGTGGAAACCGGGAGTCAAGAGCATTGAAGAACATCTCGCCGACTTCTGCGCGGACCGATACGGAAATCAAGCCCAGGAGATGAACGCCGTTTGGGAAAAAGTCCTTCCGGTCTCGCAGATGCTGAACTGGAGCCTGAACTTCTGGTCCCAGACCGCGAAAATGATGAACACTCCGGAACGGATCACGACACCAGGCATGTGGCGCAGCGCATTCGAAAATCAAAAACCCAAACTTGCGGAGGCCCCGGAGATCTTCCGTCTTCTCGCCGAGATCGACTGGTCTGACCCGTTCATCCGCCGCGACACGATCGACCTTGCGCGTACGACCGCCGACCGAATGCTGACTTTTGCGCGGGTCTCCGTCGTTTACTCGATGCACGAGTGGCGGGAAGGGAGACTCTCAGCCGACGAAGTCCGCGCCAAGATCGCGGCCTACCGGGAACTTCTCGGTGCGATGCGCGATATGCTCGCCCTTCATGAAGACTACTCGATGTGGGAGACTCTAGAAAAACTGAACACCGTCGAACCGATCCGAAATCCGGATTTTGACCGCGTTCTGCTGGACAATGCGTCGTGCAATTACTGCCAGTCGCACCAGTACGAGCTGATGGCGTACTGGTACCTGCCGAGCATCCAGACGCTCCTTTCGTGGAGCGAAGACCGACTCGCCCGCGGCGATCGATCGGCCTTCACGCCTCCCGCACAGTTTCCGAAAGTCCTGAAGGAGACTCGGGAAAAGGTCCTCGGCACGAAACTCCGTGAAATGCGTCCCACACTTCCCCGCACTCCGGAGACCTACCGGCAAACGATGCAGAAAGCCTCCGCAGCCTCCGCGGCACTTCTCTGATCCCCAAAAATCTAAAGAGACACACAGAGGGAGGACCGAATTAAAAAACTCACGTTCCTCCCTCTCGCACCTCATAGCCTAACCAACCCTCCGCTGACTCATAAAACACTGCCGTACGCAGGTCTG
>CAZRGJ010000475.1:0-2864 GCA_964599445.1 uncultured Planctomycetaceae bacterium
TCTACATCATGAATCCGCACGACGAAAACGCCCAGAAAAACGCGCCGCGCATCCATTTTGGAAACGTGCGTCTCCACCCATTCTTCCAGCTCGGCAAAACGTCGGCAGAGGAATGGAAGGCAATGATGGAGAAAGAAAATCCCATGGAAATGATCGAGTTGACCTCTTCGCGCGTCCTGCTGACGTTCTCCGAAAAGAACGTCCGGCAACATCTCGACGACCCGCAGAAGGTCCTCGAGCAATTCGATTTCCTTCTGGACCTCTACGCGCGTCTGATGGGATACGATGATTCCGATCCCAACCCGGTCCACCATCGACCGAAGAATCTCCTTCACCTCGTGGAAACGGAACACGGCTTCATGTACGCGACCTGGTACCGGACCGCCTACCATTTTGACGCAACGAAACCGGTCCTGAATTCCAATGAGTTCATCCAGAACGGCTGGGGGCCATGGCACGAACTGGGGCATATGCACCAGATGGATGCGTACGAATTTAAGGGGATGACCGAAGTGACGGTCAACATTTTCTCCCTCACGATGCAGACGGCACTCAAACAGAAAGCGCGGACGGATACGGAATGGATGCGGGAAAAAACCACCCGGTATTTCCAAAATCCGGAGCGAAACTACCATGCGGAAGAGGACGTTTTCATGAAACTTGGAATGTTCTGGCAGCTGCGCATGGCATTCGGCGAGGATTTCTATCCGCGTCTTCACCGCCATTACCGCGAAAATCCGAGGCACTTCGCGGACAACGAAGCGAAAGTTCAGGATTTCGTGAAGACTGCCTCGCTGATTTCCGGGAAAAATCTTGAGCCGTTCTTCACTGCCTGGGGAGTGCCGATGGCAGACGAAACGCTCCAGGAGATCCGCAAGTACGCGCCGCTGGAAGAAAAGATCTGGCTCGATCTTGATTTTTCCAACCCATGAAAGTGAACTGAAAAGAAAGGATCGGGGAACACGATGAAGTATCGGATCTTCAAAAATACGGAGAGTGCAGACGGCATGGAAAACGCCGAACCGCTGCAGGAGTTTGACTCGGAAGAAAAATTCATCCGTTTTCTTCTGCGTACTGCCGAAAATGAGCATGAAGAATTTCAGCTCGACTATGTGCGGAACGCGGACGATGCGGACGATCTTTCCGGCGAGCTCGATCTCTGCGTGGACGAAATGGAGGTCCGATACTATTCCGATCTCGTGCAGACGGACCGATTCCCGGTACTTGGGATCCTGCGGTACGATGAGTCGGCCAAGATCCTTCAGCCAGAGCAGATCAACTGGCGGACTCTGGCAGAAGAATTGCTCGGATTTCGGGTAGAATGTTTCGAAACCGCTCCATGAGTTTCCGACTTTCAAAAGTTCCGAAGCTCCGAGGTTTCCTCTCGTGTCTTTAAGCACGTTCACCAACTGCGCAGAACACGGAACGGAACACGGAAAGAGAAGCACGAAATTCACGAAAAAACGCAGATTCTCAGACTGCTTTTAATTTTTTTGAAAACCGTTTCGTGTCTTTTTGCGTCTTTCGTGAAATTCGTGTCGAATGCCTGGTTCTTCATCTGCGGGCGTTCGACTTTCACTCTGTTTTCAGCGGCCAACCTCTCCAGACGCAGACGCATCCTCAAAGCGGCAGTTTCTGAAATGGGCAGAGATCCTGGAACCTTCAAACCGGACAGAACCGGCGGTATTTCCGAGAGTTTCGCATTGAACGAACGAGCCGCCCGCCCCATTCAGGAGAAAAATTCCTGCCCCTTCTCGCGAGTTCAGAAAACGGCAGTTTTGGACGGTCGGCGAGGAACCGTGTCCGGAAATTTCCATCGCGGAACAGAAACTGTCCGAAACCGTGCAGCCATGAAAGATGCCGCAGGCTCCGCGATGCACGAAGATCCCGCCTTCCTTTCCGCCGAAAAAGCGGCAGTTTTTTACCATTGGGGCCGTCCCTTTTCCGCGAGCTTCAAAGCGGTGCGCCTCGCAGTCGATGAACGTTCCGGAAGCCCCGCGGCACACGAGGATCTCATTTTCGTCCGGATCTTCTTCAGCAGAGGCGGAAAATCGGCATCGCTGAAAGACCGGTGAGCTTTCCAGGCCGCGGATCTCAAGTCCTACGAGTACATTTTCGGAAACGAAACAGTCAGAAAACGTTCCTCCCGCTCCATCATGCACGAAGATCCCTCCGGAACGCACGGATTTTTCCAATCGGCAGTGCATCACGACTGGCGCAGTACCGTCTCCCAAGGCTTCCAGACCGTCTCCGGAGCAGGAAGACGCACAGGAATCGGAGATCCGGGGTCTCGCACCGTTTTCGACCCGGAATCCGAATTTTCCGCAATTTTGGACCGTGCACGAGACGATTTCCGGCCGGGAATTGGGACCGGTGATGGAAAGACCGCCTCCGAAACGCGATTCCAGCACGCAAAAACGCACTTCCGCACGCCGGGAGAAGATTTGAAGGACGGCATTTTCGGCTCCGTCTCCTTTTTGATTCCCGCGGTTCCGAAGCGTCAGACCGATGAGTCGGCTCTCTCCTTTTTCAAGCCGAAAGAGGGATGAGACGCCGCCTTCGAGGACCACATTTTCCGGATGAGCGTCATCCCCGCGGATCTCGATCCCTTTCCGAAGAACGATCGTCTCCGGGATCCGATACACGCCGGCAAGAAGACGGATCCTCCCTCCCGGAGCGATCTCCCGGCCCGCCTCTTCCAGCGTCGGGATCCCGTCGGGGACGGAAAGAAGATCTGGAGCTGTTCTTGTGTTCGTCTTCATTCATCCGATCTTTCTGATTTTAAAGGACACTGGCTCAGAAAACAGACCGCGGAAGCGCAGTCCGCCCGCCGCGGCTCGCGGCCTTCAAAAACTTTTTGATGT
>CAZRGJ010000476.1:0-2858 GCA_964599445.1 uncultured Planctomycetaceae bacterium
GTCGCGCTGGAAATCGCGGAATCCGCTTTGCGCGACACCTGCCTGCGAGCACCTTTTGACGGGATCGTGGCCGTTCAGAGCGTGAATAATTTTGAGATCGTGCGTCCCGGTACCCCAGTCATTACGGTCATCGATATTTCGCGGCTGAATGTGTCGATCTGGATCCCGGAGAGCGACATTCTGATGAGCCGTCATCGTGAGATCAAAGGGTCGGTCACGTTTCCTGGAATTTCCGGAGAGGGATTCGAAGCGCGTCTGAAGGAGGCGGAAGCGGAAGCAAACCCGCAGACCCGCGCATGGAAGATCGTTTTTGAGATGGAGAATTCCTCAAATATCGTCCTCCTTCCCGGAATGACTGCCATGCTCACGATCCAGATCGCGGACGGGGTGAAATATGAATCGCCGAAGATCCTCACGGTCCCCGTTTCCGCGGTGTGTGCAGATTCGAAAGGACAGTTCGTCTGGGAAGTCGGTCCCAGATCGGAAGCCGTGAAAAAAAGGATCCAGACGGGACGGCTTCTGAATTCCCAGAAGATCGAGATCCTGGATGGATTAAAGGACGGCGAGAAGATCGTCATTTCGGGAGCCTCTTTCCTTGAAGAAGGGGATACTTTGAAAGAAATGTGAGCTTTGGACGCGGATTTTGTGAAGAAAATTCCGGTTTTGGGGATTTTTTCTTTTGTGTGGGGTTTTGCTGACCGATAGATTTAAGGAATATCGATAAAATCCACACATTTTAACCTTAAAGATCCATTCCACATGAAATCGGGGATTCCTTTCAATAAACGGCGAACCTTTTTGGCGGCAGGGCCTCTTTTGCTTGCATTCAGCATGGGGTATCTTCCGCTTCTGCATGGAGATATGCCGAAAGCTTTTCCTTTGCGTCGGGAAGTTCAGGAACAGAAGCAGGAACTGGATCAGAACGGGGTAAAGACGGCACTTGAAAAGGAATGGAATCTGATTTGCTGGCATGAGCCTGTCCTGCTGCTTCAGGAACTTGAAGAGGTCGGAGATCTTCCGGAACTGAAAGACTGGTCGGACGGTGTGCGTTTGCTCGTTCAGGAACTTTCAAAGACCTTTCCCTATTCCGGATCGGCGGTTCCGTCGGAATCCCGTCTTGGAGGCGGAAAACTCCTTCGGGCGATGCGTCAGCGCGGAGAGAATAGAACGGCTTTGGAAAACTGGGATTTTCAGGATCCTTCCGAAATCACAGAAATGCGCCAGACGCTTCTGGATCAGCTGGCCCGAAAAGTGCAGGAAGCCCGGTCGCTCCAGCAGGAACTGAAGGTCCGTGAACTGCTGGTCGTTCTGGTGCGCACCAACTATACGCTTCAGCGCAGGATCATTCTCTGGAACTATTGCTCCATGCTCATGGATCCGGAAAATCACCGCACGGCTTCCGCGATGCCTTCATTTTCGGAAGCGGAATGGTCCCAGATCCTCCTGAATGCGGAAAAGTTCGTGAATGCCCATCCGTATGAGTCGACTTGGCGGTCTTATCTTCGGCTGAACACCTTGTTTCAGATCGGCCGTCTGGCTCCGGAACGTCAGCGGGAGATCGCATGGCAGGTGCTGGGACGTCTGAATTCCGGGGGACTGGATGTTTCCCAGAAAGCTTTTCTTGCCCAGGAACCCTTCCAGAAACTGAAAGAGGCTCTGAATATTCTGGGAGCACAGCGGACGGCCGAAGACTGTCTGATGCGCGATGTGGAAGAATACGAGACCGGCAGCAATATCGCGCGCGGAAACCGGATCGTCATGGAAGTTCGCCGAATGGAGATGGAACGGGGAGAAAAACTGGCCCCCGAACTGCGTTCTCTCGAATTGGTGTACCGGAATGCAAATATGCGTCTGGAAGTTTCCAAAGAATTTCTGAATTCGAGCCTTCCGCAGCCTGGAGCTGAGGAACGCAGCATTCGGGAAAGTGTGCTGAATCGTCCAGTCTACGGCCGCAGTACGACGCAGACGGCTGTCAGTGTGCGCATGGTTCCGGATGAAGAACGTTTCCGGCTTGGTTTTTTGGTGGAAGGGACGATGTCTTCCTCGACCTATTCCCCTGATGTCGTGACGGTGTACAATCGGTCGGATGCACAATATACGGCATTTAAAGAGATCCGTTTTTCAGAAAAAGGCCTCGAGATCTTTCCTGCAGCGGCGAAAGTTGAGAATCAGATCCGGATCCGTGACCTCGAAACGCCGCTGGATCCTATTCCGCTCATCGGATTTTTTGCCAATGGCGTGGCCCGCAATCAGGCAGAATCCAAAAAGGGGGAAGTCAATCAGTTTACGGAAAATAAGATCCGCCGGGAAGTCTGCACCCAGCTCGATACGCAGGTGAATGAGAAGCTGGATCATGCGAACGAATTTCTGAGAGAACAGATTTTGGGGACTCTGGGACGTCTGGAGCTTTCTCTGGATCAGATCGATGCCCGAACGACTGAAAATGAAGCGGCGATCCGGTTCCGTCTTGCCGGCGATACGCATCCCGGCTCTTTCACGCCAAGACCAGTCCCGCCGAAGGATAGCCAGATCAACCTTCAGCTTCATGAATCCACGCTCAATAATTTTCTGCATCAGCTTTCGCTGGATGGTCGGACCTTTACGATCGAATCGCTGTTTGAGCATATCGGCACGCGGCTTCCCAACCTGAAAATTGGGGAAAATATTCCGCCTCAGGAAGAAGAACTTCTCCTCACGTTCGCGGATTCCAATGCCGTGACGGTCCATTTTCAGGATGGAAGATTTAGGATCGGGGGCGCGGGGAAAGATCTGCGGGTCGGGAGGCGTCAATGGAAGAATTTCCAGGGCGAGGCGACCGATCTGGTCGAAAAGGGAGCAAAAGAGGTGCTGGTAGAGAG
>CAZRGJ010000477.1:0-2853 GCA_964599445.1 uncultured Planctomycetaceae bacterium
TTTCCTTCAGGACACAGAAAATGACCGAACCTTTTTTTCAGAAACTGTTTGCAGAACGCATCGGCGGCATCAATTACGGAAAAAGTACCGAAATCTACAAATTCGAGAAGATCAAGCGGGCCAAACGCAAGGCACTCGCAGATTTTCCGGATCGGAAACTTTTGGATTTCGGAATTGGCGAAAATGATGTTCCTGCAGCTGAAAATGTCGTGAAAGTTCTGCAGGAAGAATGCGGTAAAACCGAAAACCGCGGCTACGCGGACAATGGGATCATGGTCTTCCAGGAAGCCGTCGCCCGTTTCATGAAACGTCATTTTGGTCTGGATCTTGATCCCGCTACGGAGATCATTCACGGCATCGGTTCCAAACCCTCCCTGGCGATGATCCCGCAGTGTTTCATTAACCCGGGCGACGTCACGCTCATGACGGTTCCCGGCTACCCGGTCGCGGCGACCCACACACGCTATTGCGGCGGTGAAGTCTTCAATCTCCCGCTCCTTCCGGAAAATGATTTCTATCCGGACCTCGACAATATTCCGGAAGACATCCTGAAGCGTGCAAAGCTCCTGGTCATCAACTACCCGAACAGTCCGACCGGCAAATACGGAACGGCGGAATTTTTCGAAAAAGTGGTTGCGTTTGCGAAGAAAAACGAGATCGTCGTCGTGAATGACTGTGCCCACATCATGCTCAGCCACGTCGACCGTCCGCGTTCCTTCCTGGAAACCCCCGGTGCGATGGACGTCGGGATCGAGACCTACTCCATGTCGAAAGGCTGGAACATGATCGGCTGGCGTCTTGGGTGGGTCTGCGGAAACGCAACTTTGGTGCGTGCATACGGTGACGTGAAGGACAATAGTGACTCGGGCCAGTTCAAAGCGATCCAGATCGCCAGTGCCGCGGCACTCGATGACGATTCCATTCCGCAGGCTACGGAAGAAAAGTACCTGCGCCGTCTGAAGAAACTCGTCGCGATGCTCAAGAGCGTCGGTTTTGAGTGTGAGCTTCCGGAAGGCACGTACTTCCTTTACGCCAAGGCACCGAAAGGGATGGCCGACGGCACCGTCTTTGCCGATGCGGAGGCGGTCAGCCAGTTCCTCATTACGCAGTGCTCCATCTGCACCGTTCCGTGGGACAATGCGGGCCCGTTCCTACGTTTCAGCGTCACGTACGTTGCGGATGACGAAGCCGCAGAAGACCAGCTCATGGAAGAAACACGCCAGAGACTGGAGAATCTCCATTTCGTATTTTAAGTGAAGTTCCCCGCTCCCCGCTGCATGACCGGCGGGGAGTTTGATTTAACTGGAAAAACTGAAAGGGCTTTTTTATGAAAAACCTCTTTTCCTTCGGTATGGTTTCACTGCTGGCACTGGCGGTTTCAGCCGGCTGCGATCAGACGCAAAAGTACAATCCGTCCAAGGGGCTGGACATCACGAGCCGTCTCCAGGGTGCTGAAAATGGCGGCGATTCTCTCGAATTGGCCAAGCTGGCACTCGAACAGAACAAGATCCTGAAAGACCGCAAAGGTGCGATGGAGACGATGGGGAAAGCCGTCCGTTTCTGCTCGGACATTCCGGATTCCCGTTCACGGATCGAAGCGTACTCGCAGATCGCGGACTCCTACTGGTCTCTGAATGCGATCGTAGAGGCAAGAAAAGCACTGAACAATGCGATGGAAGCCTACCGCAACTGGGAAGAGGAGAAGCAGGCTCTTCGGGCCAAGAGCAAAAAAGAGCCGACGCAGGGTGACCTGGAAGGTTTCGCAGACGAGAAACTGGAAATGCTCCTGAATCTCGCCAAAGCGCAGGCTCAGATCGCCCCGATCGAAGCGCAGAAAACATTGGAACTGGCAGTGAAAGAGACGGCGGTCTTTTCTGACCTCCTCATCAAAGTGGACAAAATGCTCGACATTGGGATGACGCTCGGAAAAATGCAGGCCTACGATCAGCTCGCGGCTCTCTCGGAAGACGTTCAGGCCTACCTTGACGGCAATATTCCGGAATCTGCCGCAGCGGCACCTTCAGAAACTGCGAGCGAAGCGGCAGAAGATACAGACGCTGCGGATACCGAGACCGCTTCGGATACGGAAAGCACGGAAGACGGCGAAGGTGAAGTCCGCCAGGCAGACGCCCAGCAAAAAGGGAGCCGACTCAATACGCTGGCCGGGATCTTCTTTGATCTGGAGCATAAAGACGCCAAAGATTCCGGACTCGCGATCCTGGCGAAAGCCTCCGAAACGGCACATGAGATCGGAAACCGCGGACAGAAAGCCATCACACTCTGCGGCATCGCACTCAATTACGTAAAGGCCGGCGATAAAGAGAAAGCAAAAGAACTCGTCGCGGAAGCAGAGGAATTCGCCAAGAAGGCAGACAGCGCAACGCGTGAAAGTGCGGACGAAGCCGTCACGGAAGCCAAAGCTGCCGTCGAGTAAAATTTGGGAAAGAAAAGACGGAGTTCGTTCATTTCGGCACTCCGTCTTTCTGCTTTTTTAAACTTTTTTTCAGAATTGTCCTGACGCCCATGAATCCAACCGTTCATTCACTGGTACTGTCCGCAGTCGACTGGGATGAGGTCTGCCCATGGCTTCTTTTCCGGAAGTGTCTTCGTTTGGCCTTTTCGTTCCGGCTTCTTCTGCTCACGACACTGCATCTGATCCTCGTTTCGCTCTGGCTGGCGGCGGCGTTCGGCTGGTTCACGTCTTCATGGACGGTCGAAGATCTCCTGAAGGACTACTATCAGGAAGTCTGCCTGCTGGGACAGAACGTCAACGCCTATGGAAAGGACCTCCATGATCCGGAGGGTTTCGGCGGCCTGCTCGAAGAAGTGGCGAAGACCGGCATCCCGCGCATC
>CAZRGJ010000478.1:0-2846 GCA_964599445.1 uncultured Planctomycetaceae bacterium
AAAATTTTTTCAGAAAGGACGCGAAATGCAAACTACATTCACAGATAAAAACGGGAACCACTGGGACCTTGACCTGACCTTTGAAACGATCCGAAGACTTCAAACCTGGCAATATTCCAAAACGATCCTGAATCACCATTCTCTGACGGCGCCGTCCCGCGAGATGCTGACGATTCTGCTGGAAGATGCCGGTGCGCTGTTTGAGATGGTCTGGTCGATCATTGAACCGCAAAGTCTGATCGTTTGGCCGGACCTGACGATCGAACAGCGCGAAGTGGAATTTCTTAAAGGGATCGGCATCAATGAGATCGAAAAGGTCCGGGAAGTGTTTTTCGGGGTACTGGGTTTTTTCTCACCGGAAGTTTCCATGATCCAGGAATTTCATCAGCAGATGAAGAGGAACTCTCTGGAGACTGCGAAACGGAAACTGGAAGAAGCCGGAGACGAAGTGCAGAAGAAAGTCGAGGCCGAACTGGAACAGCAGATCCAAAGCCTGACCGCAGAAATCGAGAGCTTGAATATCGCCGATGCCTTGAACTCGCTGGAATCGCCGGAATTGCATTCGGCGAACTGATGAAGCTGCGGTTCTGGGAATTTTCAGTATATTGCGAATCCAGGCTGAAGATGCAGTGCCGGAAAAATGCCCAGCTCCTGTCTTTGCTGGCGATGATCCCGGTGACAGTCCTGCGGGTCTTTACGAAAGCGAAACCGCCGATCCCCAAGCCTGAGGATTTTGATCCGTTTTCGCAGGGGAAAAGGACCGATCGAAAACGGATACGGAATCGCGAGGACCTGTACCAGCTGGGAGTCTCCTTTTCGAGGAAATAGATGAAAGACCTGAAGTTGAGTTTTAAAGCCGTTTACCGTCCGAATCCGCGGCTGGAAAGACAGCTGATGGAACGAGCGTATACTCCCTTGAGCAGGATGGGTGCTTACGCCCGAAAAACCGCGATGAACTCGCTGAAAAGCCGAAAAGGGAAACGGAAGAACGGAGGCAGGCCGAAACCGTCTGCCGCCGGGACTCCCCCGCACTCTCTCTACTTTTCAGAGTCGGAAAGATCGCATCGGATCAAAAAGCATATCGGGTTTGAAAAGGCGGGCATGACGTCGATCATCGTCGGACCGAGACTTTTGACGCCGCGCAAAACGCAGACCTTAACCCCGGAACTTCATGAAAAAGGAGGTTCCGCACGCATTAAGGCCGTCGTTTACAAAACGGACCGGCTGCGCCGACATCTCAAAGGGACCGGAAAAGCATCAAAGGCGCAGGCGGAAGCGTATCGCCGCAAATTGGAAGATGGAAGCATCCAGCGAAATGAGGCGAACGGATTTGTCGTGGAAACCCGGAGTGTTCAATATCCGCAGCGGCCCTATATGAAGCCTGCGGTCGTGAAAACGTTCGCGAACTTGCCGGAGTTTTTCAAAAATTATGCGAAAATGGGGTAAAAAATGGCAGTAGGAAGTGTTGCGGCCGGTCGGGCTTACGTCCTGATCCAGGCTCTTGACAGAACAAAGGCTGGGATCGCGTCCGCCAATGAATCGATCCAGAGGATGTCAAAGCGGTTCAATGACCGAGCGGCTGCCATGACCGGGCAGGCCATGTCCGCCGCGGCAAGTATCAGAACAGTCTTTACAGCTCCCGCCGCCGGACTTTTCGCGTATTCTGAATTTGAAAAGGACATGCTTACCGTCCAGGCGAAGCTGCATGGTTCGGCGGAGGACTATCGGGAAGTTGAAAAGGAAGTCCGCAGACTTGGCCGAACGACTGCCTGGACGCTGGATCAGGTCTCAAAGAACGCGGTCACGATGAGTTCGCAAGGTCTGAATAAAGATCAGATGCGGGAACTTCTCGCACCGTCGCTGGATCTGGCGATGGCGGTCGGTTCCGATTCTCCTGCGGATGTGACGCACACGCTTTTGACGACCATGCACTCTTTACAGGCTGACTTTTCGGAATCAGCGCGATACGCGGACATCTTCACGACCGCGGTAAACGGATCCGCCCTGACGATGGACTCTTTCGCGGAATCCCTGAAAATGGCGGCGCCTTTCGCAAAGTCCGCAGGCGTTTCCATCGAGGAACTTTCCGCAGGACTGATGGCCATGGCCAATGCCGGTGTGGAAGGCTCACTGGCCGGGACATCCATGAAAAACTTTCTGAGCCGTCTGGCGCAGCGCGACAAGGTTTTTCAGGAAGCCGGCGTTCAGGTTTTCAACGAAGACGGTTCCTTCAAAGATTTCGCTCAGATCTTCACAGACATCCAGGCAGCAGTCTCGACCATGAGCGAAAAGGACCGCATGAATTTCATCCGAAAGGCTTTTGGAATGTACGGCGCAGCTGGCATTTCCAACATGCTGAACTCGAAAGACATGGGCAAGTTTCTTTCAGTTCTTCAAAACTGCGAAGGGGAAGCCAAAAAGACCGCCGAACATATGCAGTCCGGCGTCTGGGGCACGCTCAAGCGGATCGGATCCGCGGCCTATGATCTGGCCGTGACTTTCGGAAGTGTCATTTCACCTGCAATGACGGCTATGGAAACCACGATCGTGAAGATCCTTAACGGGTTTAATGGATGGACTGAATCAAATGGGAAGTGGCTGACGCTCATCCTGACCGGGGCTGCCGGACTAATTGGGATCTCCGCAGTGCTTGCCGTGATCGGGATCGGGTTAAAGGTCATTGGCGTGAGTATCGGGTTGATCTCTGTTTCCCTTCTGGCGGTACGCACCATACTTGCCGGGATCTTTGGGATCGCCTTTTCGATCCCGGCCATTTTTGCGGCGATCG
This sequence comes from uncultured Planctomycetaceae bacterium, assembly GCA_964599445.1. Taxonomy (GTDB): domain Bacteria; phylum Planctomycetota; class Planctomycetia; order Pirellulales; family Thermoguttaceae; genus RGIG3701. The sequence continues at coordinate 2,789 of CAZRGJ010000478.1, forward strand.
CGGCGGAAATGATTCTTCTCTCGACCAACTTTGGGGCCATATTTGGAGAAACTTTTAA
>CAZRGJ010000479.1:0-2839 GCA_964599445.1 uncultured Planctomycetaceae bacterium
AAGCCATTCCCTCGGAGGGGCGGCTTGCGCAGCGAGACGGGGTGGTTTGGGGAACTCTTCGGAAATCTCAAGTCGGTCAAGCAATTCTTTAATTCTTTTCAGGCCCACTATAATCAAACGGGGGTCTTTCCGTCGGAAGATCTCCGTCAGATCCGGTTTTCGGAGCACGGATCATGCCGAAGGTCGGCAGGTGCGTGCGCATCGCGGTGGAAACCGGCTTTTCAGTAGAATTTTTCTGAGGGTCAAGAAAATGAATGAAAATTTGAATGAAAAAACTGGCGAAAATGCCGGTGAAAATCTCCCGCAGACAGCGGAATCGTATTCCGGAGAGGCTCATGTTCCGGAAGATGGATCGTATCGAACGGAAAATGAGATCGGGGGAGAAAGTGCGTTTTCTTCCGAAATGCATACGGACGGAGAGGAGCACGTTTGGGAGGAACATTCCGGTGGGAAAAATATTCACGGGCGGGAGGACCATCCGTATGAACGTGCCTACGGAAGTGGTTTCACGCATGGAAACAGTCCTTGGAACCGTCGGGGAAATGCGGAAGAACGAACGCGGTTTTCCGACAGTATTTCCCCAAAAGATGCTGAGCCTGCCGGCATTCCGGATGATGAGATCCCGTATTTCAAAAAACTTTACGAGACGCTGAAAAATGAAGGCGAGAGAAGCACGAATGCTGCTCGGGAAGAGCTTCTTTGCTCGGCAAGGCACGGCGGGGACTGCGGCGGATACCATCACTGCGGCGGCGCGGACTGCATCTGCCATGAAGTCTTTCCGTGGGCGGGGTTCGTTGGTCTGACGTTTGCGTCCGGCTGGATCTCCAGTCTCTTTCTTCAGCCTTCCACGTTCCGGTGGTTCGCGACGCTTGCGCATCCTGCGATGATGCCGCCGCAGTGGATCTTTCTGCCGATCTGGATCCTGCTTTACTTCCTCCTCGGTACGTCCGTCTGGATCTCGTGGCGGAAGGTCGGCTGTCGTCGTGCGCTGCCCGTTCTGCTCCTTTACGGCATTCTGATGCTGCTGCAGATCGCATGGTGCTATACGTTTTTCTACGGCCACAATCCGTTCGGCGGATTCATTAACCTGATCTGGATCTTCGGCGTTTCGCTGCTTTTGATGCTCGCCTCGCTCCCGATCTGCCGATGTGCCGCGGCTCTTCTGATCCCGCAGGTCCTTTGGATCTTCTATGCTCTGATCATTAATTACCAGGTCTGGCATCTGAATGTCGGCGGGATCGTCGATTAAACTGGGTTGACCGAACCGAACTGACTGAACCGGGATACGATCCGGTACACGATCCGGTACGGTGAAAAAAAGAAAACACACGTTTCCCGCTACTTTTCCAGATGAAAAAAGCAGAGAAACGTGCGGTCCGGAGTCGGAAAGGAAACGGCATCCTGTCGGCCGTTTCTTTTCCTTTTTTTCCCCTTCAGATCTTATTTGCTGAGTTCCGCTTTGAGAGCTTCAGCTTCCGAACGCTTGGTGAACGGAGCTTCGTTTTCGAGCGTCTTGGAGATGATCTCGAGAGCCTGCTTCTTCACGTTGGCTTTCTGCTCGGCATTTTCAGCCGGAAGAGCTTCGGCCATGGCGTTCATGTTCGCGGCAAGGCAGTACGCCGTGTCGGAGGACATGTTGCCGTTGGTCATCTGGAGGTGACGCTGAAGCAGCTGGGCAGCTTCCTGGTAGCGTTCCATTTTGTGCATGACCCACGCGGCGGTGGCGAAGACCTGCGGCTGCTGCTGACCAAAGCGGTCGATGTTGACCTGCGCGAATTCGACGGCTTTCTTCTGTTTCGCGGCATCCTGTTCGCAGAGAGCCAGAGCCAGACCGTTCGTCGCGGCGAAGTTGCTCGGGGATTCCGCCAGGATGACGTTGAAGAATTTTTCAGCCGCAGCGTAGTCTTTTTCGAAGAGTGCGATATTGCCGCGGAGAATATTGGCTTCGAGGAACAGTGCGTTGGTGAACGCGTCGTCCGCTTTTTCAGCCTTCTGTTTCGTCAGGACCTGGATCGCGAAATCAGCCTGCAGGCCAGCCTGTTTCGCTTTGCCGATCATGAGGGACCAGCGGGCAGCGACGATACGGACCTGCGGATCGGTCTCGGCTTTTCCGATGGCTTCTTTCATGTACTGGGCGGCCAGTTTTTTGCCTTCATCCGTGTTCTTCTGCTGGCACATCATGGCGATGCGGGCTTCCGGAAGCAGAGCGTTCGGTTCGATCTCGCGGACTTTATTGTACGCGGCGATCGCGGAGGCGTAGTCTTCCGTGTTGAAGGAGATGAGGGCCAGAAGATTCAGTGCACCGATGTTTTTCGCATCGAGCTTCAGGACGGAACCGAGCGTCGCTTTCGCTTTGTCGTTCTTGCCGCGCAGAGCCTGGACCTGAGCCTGACCGATGAGGACGCGTTTCTGGATCTCACCCTTGCGTTTTTCGCTTCCGGTGAATTGGGTGTTGAGGGCCGCGCCTTTTTCGAAAAGGGTCTCGGCTTCCGTCACGCAGCTGTTCTGAAGATTCAGTTCCGCGAGAATGACGTAGGCTTCCGGATCATCGCCGTGCTTCGTGACGGCAACTTCGATCGCCTGACGGACAGCCTGCGGCTGCGGCGGCTGGACCTGGGCAAGCCAGGAAGCCAGAACCAGCTGAGACGGCGCCATGTCCGGTTTCGTGCCGCGCACTTTGTCCAGTTTCGCGATCGCGTCTTCGAATTTCAGGGCGGTGAAGTCTTCAAAAGCGGCTTTCAGTTCTGGATCCACTTCCGGCTGAGCTGCGGCAGTGGTGCCCGTGGCGGCCGGGGAGTCTTCACCAGCGGCGGTGAGGTCGGCATTTGCGGAACCGACG
>CAZRGJ010000480.1:0-2836 GCA_964599445.1 uncultured Planctomycetaceae bacterium
TCAGGAGATCGCCATGCTCCAGCAGCAGATCTCGATGATCGAAAAACTGCGTTCCATTCACGAAGCGGACGCAAAAGTCCGGCTCTTCATCGACTATGGCGAAGCGCAGGCCGACATCATCCTGACGGAAACGCTGACAGTCGAACAGCGTGAAGAAGCGAAACAGAGCAAAAGAAAAGGCGGAAAGCAAACTGCAAAAGAAGCCGGGAATGCGAACGCGGATGAAGAGGAAGCCGAAGACGGCGGAAGTGGTTTTGAAGGGATGAAATTTTAGCGGAGCGGACCATGATGGGTTGCGGGAAAAAGACGAAACGGCAGAATGCGCTGAGCCTGACTCTCGGGTTCATGCTCGCAGGTTTTGCTGCGTTGGAAATGAGTCCGACGGCGCAGGCGGAAGGACTTTTGGAGAAAGGTACGGAAACTGCGGCAAATGTGCAGGAACAGGCAGAAAGAACAGAAAAACTGACTTTGCTCCCAGCTTCCGCAGACCGTCCTGCACTTCAGCCGGTCTGGAAGACGAAGACGGTCGGTGATTGGGCGGCTGTTTTGGAGACTGCGGTTCCGGAAGAAGAAAAGGACGCAAATGCGCGTTCGATCCCGACGATCCGCGAGCAATGGTACGCGGCGTACGCACTTGGCGAGTACGGCCTGGAGGCACGTTCTGCCGTCCCGGTCCTTTTAAAGCGTTTTGCGCATGAAGCGGGAAAGGACGACGACGTCCGTGCCTGCATTCTTTACTCTCTCGGCAAAATGCAGGCAGAAGACGCATTTCCCGTACTGCTCGAGGCATTGGAGTCCGACTATCCGCTCATTGCGCGTACGGCAGCACTGGCACTGGGGAAGTACTCCGAACGGCTTGCATCTCCGGATGGGGAAGAGGCGGTGAAACGGATGCTTGGGATCCTCCGGGAAAGTTCCGAACTTCAGATCCCGCTGGCGGCCAACTGTGCCGTGACGCTTTGGGAAGCCGGCGAGAAATCCGCGGTTTGCGCGTGGATGATCTCGGCACTGAATTCCGAACGAAAGGACGCGTTTACCCGAAATTTCGAAATCTACCAGGGATGCTCGGTCTGTCTTCAGCTTACGGAACGTTTTGGAAAGGAAGAAGTCCGCACTTCATTTGAAAGATGGACGGAAACTGGTCCGCATGAGCCGCTTCCGAAAGCTCCCCTGCCCGAGATTCTGGCGGAGCTGGCAAAAAGCGGATCCGATCTGGACGTGAAGCTCATCGCGTGCGAAACGCTGGCGTGCTTGGGAAGTTGGGCGATCCCGGCGGTCAAAAAGTCCATGGGAGCTCCGGAAAAAACGGATGAAATTGCAGACCGCCTGCTTTACGTACTGGCGCAGATCGATGGGGGATCGGCAGAAACGGCAAAACTCCTTTTCCGTATCGTTTCAGACGAAAGCGCGCCGCTCCGTGCCCGTGTCGCTGCGGTTCGCGGCTTGGCGTTCCTTTCAAAAGAAAATCAGAAAACGGCCGCGGAACTTCTGGTGAAGCTACTGAACGCGGCTGAAATTTCCGACGTCCTGGCGATGGAAGCCCGATTTATGCTTGATCGTCTGACGCAGTCTTCGGGAACCTGAACACCGCATCCGGCAAAAGCCCTCGATTTCCACAAAGGATTCCAGATCGTGCAGGATTTCGGCTTTTGTTTCGGATCCCGTTTTCAATTCCTCCTTTTTCAGTTTTTTTCGAGATCCTCAGTAAAGTTTCCCAGCCATGGCGCGTCGTTTTTCCAAATCAGGCGGTTTTTCGAGCCTTGAGGTGAAGTGTCTTCTCCTGTTCAGCGTGTTTCTTGTGGGCGTCATGTCCGTGAGTTTCATGCTCTACTGGTACGTCACAGAATCGGTCGTCGAACAGCGCAACCCGGACACGGCCCGGCTTTTGGCGGACCGGGCGCTTTTAATCCGGCATTGGGGCAAACTGGAGTCGAAGAAAGAATTTCTCTGGGTCGTGAATCAGCTGACGGACCGGCTTTCCGAACAGCAGTACGAGTGGCGGATGGTCTCTCCCCATGCACCGGAAGAAGAAAAGGACGAATTTGTCCGCGGCATGCTTGCGGAAGCGGAAGCTCAGCCGGACGTCCAGCTTTCGGCACGCGGTGTGCTGGAGGGGGACAAATACCTCTACTATCGGCCGGTCTATGCAGAGCAGACGTGCCTGGATCTCTGCCATAATGACCTGGATGCCGCACAGCGTTTGGATCTTGCGGAAGACGCACTCCCCAGAGACCTGCTCCAGGTCGGTGATCTGATGACGATCCTGTGTGTCCAGCTCCCCAACGGGCCAACGCAGTCGGCGATCAACTGGTTTTGGAACATTCTTCTGACGGTGATGGTCCTGACGGTCTTTCTGGGGATCATTGCGTTCTACGTCACGATCCGGTACGTCATCATTCGCCCGCTCCGTCATCTTCGTCAGGTCAGTGCCGCGATCGCGCACGGAAATATGGAGGTACGCGCGGAACTCCACACCGGAGACGAATTTGAGTCGCTCGGTCAGGCATTCAACCGGATGCTTCGCGGTCTGATCAATTCCCAGAGAGACCTGCGCCGTGCCAATCAGACGTTGGATCAAAAGATCGAAGAACTGGGCAGCGTCAACCTTCAGCTGCGCGAGATGAACCGGATCAAGAGCGATTTTCTTGCGACGATGAGTCACGAACTCCGCACTCCGCTCAATAGTATTCTTGGCTTCAGTGAAGTGCTTGCGGACATCAAGTCCCTTGACGAACGTCAGAAACGCTACGTGCACAACATCCGGAATTCCGGTCAGCTTCTGCTCGGAATGATCAATGACGTCCTCGACCTCGCGAAAATGGAAAGCGGCCGAATG
>CAZRGJ010000481.1:0-2815 GCA_964599445.1 uncultured Planctomycetaceae bacterium
GCATATGAAGGCTGGAAGTATTTTGCAGACGTAAAACACCAGCATGAATTTCTTGGTCACAAAATGAGGATCCAAAGAGAATGGATCGAAGAAAAGATCAGGCAAAAGGCCGTCGTGCCCAGTTGGGGAACGAATTGAGCCTGAAAGAATGAAAACTGTTTCGGTTTTATGAATGAGGGACCTTCCAAACATGATTTTAGAAGGTCCCTATCTATTTTTTCAGTGTGAAATAGACTTCTTTTCTTACGCCATGGCTTCGCAGATCGCGTCGGCCATTTCCTGCGTACCGACGGCGGTCGGATCGTTGCGGTCGGCTTTCATGTCGTACGTGACCGACTTGCCTTCCGCGATCACTTTCGCGACGGCATTTTCCAGTTTGTCCGCAGCTTCTTTTTCGCCCAGATGGCGGAGCATCAGCATACCGGAGAGGATCATCGCGGTCGGATTCACCTTGTTCAGTCCCTTGTATTTCGGAGCGGAACCGTGCGTCGCTTCAAACACCGCGCCGTCTTTCCCGATATTCGCGCCCGGAGCCACTCCCAGACCGCCGACCAGACCGGCCGCCAGGTCGCTCAGAATGTCGCCGTAGAGGTTCGGGAGGCAGATCACGTCGTACTGTTCCGGTTTCTGCGCGAGCTGCATGCACATGTTGTCGATGAGACGGAATTCCGACTCGATCTCCGGATACTCTTTCGCCACGCCCTCGCAGACTTCCTGGAACAGGCCGTCGGAGAACTTCATGATGTTCGCTTTGTGGACGTAGGTGACCTTTTTGCGGTTTTCGCGCTTCGCATACTCGAAAGCGTAGCGGATGATGCGCTCGGTGCCCGCGACGGAGATCGGTTTAATGGAGATGCCCGTTTCGTCTCGGCCGGAGCGGATCGGACGGTTCGGAGACATTTCGTTGATGAAATCGTAGAGCTTTCCGCATTCTTCCGTGCCGCGCTGGAATTCGATGCCGGCGTAGAGGTCTTCGGTATTTTCACGCACGATGACCAGATCGACCGGGACGGAGGAGAAGAAGCTGCGCACGCCGGGGTAGTATTTGCACGGGCGGACACAGGCGTAGAGGCCCAGAGCCTGACGCAGATGGACGTTAATGCTGCGGAAACCGGTTCCGACCGGGGTCGTGATCGGGGCTTTCAGAGCGAGCTTGGTGCGGTCCAGCGATTCGAGAAGCGGTTCCGGCAGCGGGGTGCCGATACGTTCCATGACGTCGATCCCGGCTTCCTGAACATCCCAGTCGATCTTCACGCCCGTAGCGTCCACGCATCGCCGTGCGGCTTCCGCGAGTTCGGGTCCGGTACCGTCGCCAGTGATCAAAGTAACATCGTAAGCCACAATTCACCTCCATAGGTTAAAGGAAAAGAAAACATTTTGAATACTATTTTAATCCAGGACAGAAAAAATTCAAGGCGGGGTGGGGAAATTTTTGGGAAAGAAACACCGAAAAGAATTCCTGTGATCGAACAGAAGACAAATTTTCGGAATATAAAAAAATGCCTTCCCTGTTTAAGAACAGAGAGGACATTTCCAATCAAAACCGTCCCGATATGCAGGACGAAATGCCCATTGGGCAAAAAAAAGTTTACGCATTTACGGGATCCAAATGGATCAGCCGCATGCTTACCAGGACAAGTAAGGAATTTTTTGAAAATATTCGATTAAATTTTTATATGCTGATATGGTTATACCGCAGTAAAATTTTTTCGCAAGGGGGAATGGCAAAAAATGGGGAATTTTTTGGAAAAAACTTGAAATTTTCCAAAAAACAGCGGCATTCTGAAGCCGTTTTCCTTTATTTTCTACATTCCTAAACTGCGTTTTATCCGTGAATTCGCGGACTCAACGCATTTTTGAATTATAGCATATAAAAAATTCCTTACAAGCCCGGGTCTTTACTTATACAAAATCAACTGCGGATTGTCGGAAATAAAATTTTTATGAAATCATGAAAAAAGGTGAAATTTTTTTGGTTTGTGAACCGGGGGGATTGACAATCCGGAAGGTGAGAATATATTGATATTATCGTATCTTGAAAAGAGTTTTGGCACAGGGAGATGGAAATGAGCAGGAAGTTTTCTTATATTCTTGGACTTGATCTGGGGGGCGCGAGTATCGGCTGGACTATTGTTCCAGAAAATGAAGAACTCTTTCATAAGCTCAGATTGGGAGTACGTATTTTTAAGAGTGCCGCGAGGGGAAAATATGGTGCCGCATCTGCAAAAACAGTCGAAGAAGGTAGAGATAAACCACTGAATCAGAAACGCAGGGAGCGACGCGCGTCGAGACGGCTTTTGGATCGCCGGAGAAGGAGGAAGATCAGTTTATTGCGGCATTTGCAGACGATGGGGCTTCTTCCGGAGTGCGATCATCAGTCATATGAGGCGCGGAATCAGATGTTTGATGAGCTGGACCGGGAGTTGAGAAGTCTGAATAAGGCAAGTGAACATAGAGAAGAGCATCTTTTGCCGTATATTCTTCGAGCCAGAGGCGTCCGGGAACCGCTTACCCATTATGAATTGGGGAGGGCCATCTATCATTTGGGGCAAAGACGCGGTTTTTTGAGTAATCGAAAAGTCCCCATGAAGGAGAAAGACAGCGGAAAAGTCTATAGTGAGATCGAGGAGTTGAAGGAGCATCTGCAGGCCGGCTGTACGCTTGCGGAATATTTTTGCACGACCGATCCTGAAAAGGAATGTATCCGCGGCCGTTATACTTTCCGGCAAATGTATCTGGATGAATTTCAAAAAATCTGGGAATATCAGTCTGGCATTTATCCTGAGATCCTGACGGAGGAATGGAAAGAGAAGAT
>CAZRGJ010000482.1:0-2814 GCA_964599445.1 uncultured Planctomycetaceae bacterium
GTCAAAAGCTCCCTGGCATCCTCATCCGCTTCAAGTTCCCGAAGGTTTCTGCGCAGGAGACGGAGTTGATAGGCGGCTTCTCCGGGACGCAGTTGCGCGAGATCTTCCAGACGTTCCAGCTCATCGTAGATCAAAATCTGCAGCTGGTCGCTGAGGATCTGGGCGTCCGACGCGAATTCGTATTCTTCATTTTCTGCGAGGTACTCCAGATACAGAAACCCTGTTTTCCACGCACATTCCGGCACAAAATACGGTTTTGCGTGGGCCATTTCTTCCGAAACGACGGCTTCTTCCATCGGCGAGTAACGGAATCCCTGACGTGCACGTGCTTCGATCCGTTTGCGGAAGGTGTCCGGCAGCTGGCTCATGATCTCGTCCGGAGTTCCGCGGGCGGTGAGTTTTCCGCTTTCGTTAAACAGGCAGATCAGAGGGAGTTTTTCCAGGCTGTTTTTCGGAAGTTCCGCGCATTCCGGCACGAAATGGTCGAAAACGGTGAACGTACACTGAAGCTCGGCCAGGCGTTCGCCGAGATCTTCCGGTGTATCGTGCATATGGCTTCCAACGATGACGATGTCGTCCGACTCCCGGAGCCACGCCTTCACCTGCGACAGTTTGTTCAGGCCGTCCCGGCATTTCTGCGATTCGATGCCCCAGAAGACCCAGACGACGATCCGTCCCTCAAGATCCGACTCCAGCAGCGTCTCGCCGATGATCGGTTCTCCGGGATCATGCGTGAAATAGTCAGCGGACGTGCTGTGCGTCTGGAGGATCCCAAGAAGAAAGGTTCCGGAAAGCAGAAGACAGGGAAAAAGGGAGGAATGAAAAAGTCTGCGCATGATCTTCTCCTGCATGGAAATGGAATGAAAAAACGGTCCGGACGTCCGGTTCAGATGAGGTGGAGGGCAATGGCGGCGGCAAGCTGAAGGAGCAGGATCAGCGGCATGCCGACGATGAAGGACGTATGGCGCGTTTTGTGCCGAAAAATCTGCATTCCAAGGATCGAGCCTACGCTTCCGCCTAGGAGCGCGATGGAAAAAAGCGTCTTTTCCGGGATTCGCCATTGACCGGTTTGGGCTTTCCATTTATCAAGCCACATGGAAAGGAATCCCGTGAGATTCAGGACCAGAAGGTAAAGCAGTGTGTTCCAGTGCAGGGCGTCCATCGTGTCTCCATTTCAGGGTGGTGAGGAAATGATTGAAACGGGAAGCAAAAACATTAACTCTGCTTCAGTATACGCCGATCCATGAAAAAATCAAGGATCCACCTGAATATTTTGAGAAAATCACCGGAATTCTTCCGGGAAAAACGAAGAAAAGATCCGCGTTCAGAACCGGTTTGGCTAAACGCGGAAAATGGGGAAAATGCGAAAGACGATGAAGGTCAAAAAAGACCGGGACGATACGTAAAACGCTACGCCTTGATGCCGGTGACCTGAAGCAGCTCGATGTCCGGCGCGAGGAAGTCCTCTTTCAGCGGCTCTTCCCGCGTGTAGTCGGTGCTGAGGTACTTTTTATTGTCGTCGACGAATACCGTCACGACCGTCGCCTTTTCGGCTTCCTCATCGCTCATCTCATTCAGGAGTTTCATCGCACCCAGGAAGTTTCCGCCTGCGGAAATGCCGACGCCGAGACCAAGGTCGCGGGAAAGCTTCTGCGCCATGAGGATCGCGTCGCCGTCGTCGACTTCGACCACTTTGTCCAGTTCATTGAGCTTCAGGATCGCGGGGATAAATTCGTCGGAGATCCCCTGAATACGGTGGAATCCAATTTTGAATCCTGTGGAGAGCGTCGGGGAACTGGACGGTTCGAGCGGGTGAACGGAGGCGTTGGGATTGATGGTCTTCAGGTACTTTCCGACGCCCATGACCGTGCCGCCGGTGCCGACTCCCGCGACGAACGCGTCGGCCATACGCCCGATGCTGGCCAGCTGACGCGCGATTTCCGGACCGGTCGAGCAGAAATGCGCCTCGCAATTGTCCTCATTGTCGAACTGACGCGGCAGGAAGACCGTCGGATCGTCTTTCTGCATCTGCTCCGCCTGCGCGATGGAGCCGAGGAAACCGCCTTCTTCTTTCGAGACGAGGCGGATCTCCGCACCGTAGGCACGCATCAGATTTTTCCGTTCCGCACTCATCCAATCCGGCATGAAGATCGTGACGGGATGCCCCATCAGACGTCCAAGTGCGGAAAAGGCGATCCCGGTGTTTCCGCTCGTGGCTTCCGCGATCGTCGCATTCGGAACGAGCGTCCCGTTCATGTACGCTTTCTTCAGAATATAGTAGGCCATTCGGTCTTTGATGCTGCCCGTCAGGTTCAGGTACTCTGCTTTTGCGAAAATGGAACGCGGGCGACCGCGCCAGGTAAAGTCGATCTTCAAAAGCGGAGTGTTGCCGATGAGGCTGAGGATTCCGTCAAGTCGTTTCAGTGGATCCATGATTTTTCAGGGAAAATGGAAAATGAAAAAAGGAAAACGGGAAATGAAAATACGGAAAACCGGTGGATCCCGGCAAAATGTTCCGTGAAATTCGCTGAATTATAGAGCATATCGAAATTTTTTCAAGGAATCATGAAGGAATTTGGATAAAAAAGAGATAGAAAATGAGAAAAAAGATTAAATTTTATCTATCTTGTACATTTTTGACCATAATTGGGTGTTGAAATTCCCGAGGATCCCATTTTCGCGCAGAGGACACAAAGAAGGAAGTTCTTAGAATGCGCGGACACGCACTCAAGAAGCCCCCCTTCAGGAGGGGTGGTGGACGTTTCGGAACCCCCAAGTTCGTAAAAAACGCCTCGAAACCCTTCCACCGCCTTC
>CAZRGJ010000483.1:0-2806 GCA_964599445.1 uncultured Planctomycetaceae bacterium
AAAAAAGGCGGCCGCATGTTTTGAAAAAAGTACGTCAGCGCATTTTGGCGAAAACGTCTTTCAGCGCGAAATAGCAGTCGTCGAAAATCGGCTTTCTGGTTTCGTAGAAGGCTGCGTTTTCCGCGTTGGGAGTGAAATTTTCTTCCGGACGCAGGAATTTGGAAATGACGTTGAAGTCCTCGAAGATCCCGACGCCCACCCCGCCCGTGATGGCGGCACCCATGGAAGTCGCTTCTTCGAGATAGTTCGGCTTCACCATCGTCGTGTTGAGGACGTCTGCGAGGATCTGGAGCCACGCATCGGTTCTCGCACCGCCTCCGATGGTGACCAGCTCATCGATCTGCATCCGCGATTTGAAGACCTTCAGGATGACGTCAAAGTTGAATGCGACGCCTTCCATGACCGCACGGATCATGTCGATCTTTTTGTGTTCCATCGTCAGACCGGCGAAAGTTCCTTTGGCGTTCGTGTCCCAGCGCGGACTGCGTTCTCCGATGAGGTACGGAAGGAAAAAGAGTCCTTTTGCACCGATCGGTGAGTCTGCCAGCTCTTTCTGGATCCGCTGGTACGTCGGTCCATCCCCCGATTCGTAGAGCGTGTTCACCGCCCAGCTCAGTGCACCGCCCCCCGTCTGCATCGTACCGGTCGGCATGACCTGGTAGGGGAGGATGTGGGCAAAGTTGAACGTCGTCATTCCCTCGTCGAAGATCGGTTTCTGCGACGTGATGGAGATCCAGGAAGAGGTTCCGAGCACGCAGTTCGCGACGCCTTCCTTCACGCAGCCGGTTCCCGCCGCAGCACACGCGCCGTCTCCGCCACCGATGACGACCGGCGTTCCTTCCAGAAGTCCCGTCGCTCGGGCCGCCTCCGCCGTTACGGTCCCCGCGATGTCAATGGAACGCTTGATCTCCGGCATCTTTTCCGGATCGAGACCGAAGATCTCCAGAAGTTCTTTCGACCAGCAGAATTCGTTCAGGTCCATCAGGCACGTGGAGGATGCGTCAGAAAAATCGGTGACGTACGCGCCCGTCAGACGCAGGATGATGAAGTCTTTCGCATTCAGCGTCTTGAACGTTTGGGCATAGATCTCCGGCTCATTGTTCTTCAGCCACAGGAACTTGAATCCGCTGTATGCCGGACTGATCCGATGCCCGGTGATTCGGTAGAAATCGCGCTCCGCGATCTGGGAGCGAACGAACTGCTCCTCTTTTTCGGAACGCAGGTCTGCCCAGATGATCGAATTGCGCAGCGGGTTTCCGTTGGCGTCGACGCACAGACAGCCCATCATCTGACCGCTGAAAGAAACGGCCGCGATGTCTTTCGGATCGATCTCGGCAATCAGCTCCTTCGTCGTTTCGCAGACTGCACGCCACCAGTCCTCCGGATCCTGCTCTGCCCACGTGCCGTTCGTGATTTGGACATCATAGGAATAGACGCGGCTGTTGATGATCCGGCCGTCTGCCGAGTAAAGCGTCGCTTTGTTTCCGGAAGTTCCGAGGTCATGTGCGATCAGATAGTTCATGAAATTGCTCCTTGGGTAGGGGGGAAGGGATTTTTCCTATTCGTTTCGTTTCTTTTATTTTATTGCGATTCCAGGAAAATGCAAGGGGGGAGGTGGAAATCCGGCCAAAATGTTAATTTTCAGAAAGAAAAAAGGCTTCATTCGGCAACAAAGTGCCAATTCCGCGGCTAAAATCACTGAGAGCTTACAGAAACATACAGAGGGAATTCGAAAAACATTCCGTGTGTTTCCGCGGATCTTCTGTGCTCGCAGTGGTTGAGATTTTCGGCGCAAACGGTCCCACACACGATTTCACCCTTCGGGAGAAATCTGGCTGCCCGTCATGTGGCGTCGGCCGTGAAGGAGGAACATTTTGGAAATTGTTCTTCCCTCAGACACCCTCTTCAAAAACTTTTTAATATTTTTGTGTTTTAATATTAAAGCAGGTGCATTTTCTGGAGGATCTTGAACGTCACGCAGCTCACGATGCCGAGAAATGCGAACAGTCCCAGATATGCAGCTCCCATGGAGAGATGGAGGTAATTTTCAGAAAAAACCGTACATTCAGACATTCCGCCGAACCCCGCGATCAGGTTAAGCGGCATCATGCCAAGCGAAATGAGCGTCAGACGCTTCATCAGAACACTCACGTTATTTCCCATCAGAGCGATGCGCGCGTCGGTCATTTTCGTCATGATGCTGGTCGTGATCTGCGCCGCCTGACAGCACTGCGCACTGTCGAGCCGAATGTCGTCCAAGACTTCTTTCTGCTGCTCGTTGAAACCGAGACGCTCGGTCGTCTGGTAGATGCGCTCGATGAGCGAGTGGTTCCCGTTCAGTGCGCTCACATAGTACGTCATGTGCTTCGCGACGGAGAAAAGCTCCATCAGAAGTTCCGTAGAGGCCGTTTCGATGACCTCTTCCTCCTTCTGATCCATGCCGAGACTGATCCCGCGCAAATGTTCGTGGAAGTGCAGCGTCGTACGGTGAAGCACATTCAGAAGAACGTCCCGAATATTTTCCATGTGCATCGGCGTGAAGAGCGTCTTCATCGGGATCTTCTCGTCGCAGATGAAGAGAAGACGGTTTTCGTAAATGACGGCCCCCAGCGAAATGACATGGAATTCAATGTTTTTCTCGGAGACCGAGACGGGAAGCGGATGCTTGCAGATGATGACGATCTTGTCGCCGCGGCTCTCGATACGCGGAAGCTCTCCCGCGTCCAGCATGGAGGTCATCGTGTGCTGGCCGAGATTGAACTCCGTCTGGATGAACATTTTTTCGATCTGATCCGGCTCAGAGCAG
>CAZRGJ010000484.1:0-2798 GCA_964599445.1 uncultured Planctomycetaceae bacterium
TTCGACCTTCCGGCGCAGGAAACTCCTGAAGGCGTCGATTGGGACCGCTGGTGCGGACCGACAGTATGGCATCCGTTCAACCAGACGCTCATCAAGGGCGGTTTCCGTCCGTACCGCGATTACTCCGGCGGCGGAACGACGGACTGGGGTTGCCATACTTTCGGCGGCATCATGTTCGCAATGAATCTTCAGGATACCGGACCGGTCGAGATCAATCCGCCGAGCGTCACCGGGAAGGGAAACCTTACGTTCGTTTTCGCAAACGGCTTCAAAATGCATCATGGCGGTGGCTGGGACGGCGTCATTAACCTGCGCGGAACGGAAGGCGACATTTCCGAAAAGGATATGCGCGAAGGAAAATACCAAATCCCCGACATTTACATTCCGAACTACCACGGCGGTGCCGATACCATTTACCGCGATTTCGCAAACTGTGTCCGTACGCGCCAGAAGCCGTTCCGGAATATCGAACGCGCTCACCGTACGGCGACCTGCGCCCATTTGGGCAACATTGCGTACTGGCTGGATCGGACGATCCATTGGGACCCGGTCGCGGAAGAGATCGTGGGGGATCCGGAAGCGACCCTCTTGATGGACCGCGCGAAACGTGCTCCGTATATTATTTAGGACAGCCAGGAAGGAGAAGTCAGATCATGAAAAAATTCTTTATTTTGTTCCTTCTCGCCGCGATGCTCCCGATGGCAGTTTTCGCGCAGGATGCTCCCTCCGTTGGAGAACTGGAAGTTGCCTTGACCGCGTCGGACGCAAATGCCGCGCAGAACGCCCGCATGAAACTGGAACGCATTCCCGGTCCGGAAGCCGACCAGGCACTCCTTCGCGCTCTGGATAAAGCGCAGGGAAATGAACTCGCCGGTATCGCCAACGCGCTTGGAAACCGAAACGTGACGGCGGCCGCCGAGAAACTCCTCCCGCTCGTTGATTCCTCTAACGAGATCGTCGCCATTTCTGCCGTGACGGCACTGGGAAAACTTGGCAATGCGAAAGCCGTTCCTGCGATCCGGAACGCTCAGAAAAACGCGGTTCTCGTGCCGCACGCGTTTGAGGCACTTCTGCGTATCGCGGAAGCCTCGATCGAAAAAGCTCCCGAAACGGCCCGCGATATTTACGGTGCATTTCTTGCCGATCCGAAAAGTGAAGCGTACTGGGCCGGGATCCGCGGATTCCTCCGTTTCGACACCGCCCGCGTGTTCCCGATTATCGAGAACTGCATCACGGGACAGGACGATGTCGCTGCGAATCGCGCGATCTCGCTTCTTTACGACGTGAACGACTCCGCATTCCTCGCGAAGATCTCCGACCTGTGCGCCTCCCTGCCGGAAGCCCGTCAGCTCTGCGTCATGGATATGTTCGCCTCCAAATACATCTTCTCGGCCAAAGCGGACGGCAAGATCGTTCCGGGTGTGAAGAAAGTTTTGGAAACGGCTAAAGATCCTGCTGTCCTGACCGCAGCGGTCACCGTTCTCGGCCAGTATGGAAATGCGTCGGACCTTCCGGTCATCCTTAAGGCACTTGAAATGAACGACGCCGGTGTCCAGCGTGCCGCGGAAGCCGCGCTCGTTCAGCTCAACGTCCCGAATCTTCCGGAACTCCTTCTTGGCGTTCTCGAAAATTCGGATTCCTCCGTTGGTTTGCGCATTTCTGTCATCAAGATGCTCACCCTGCGCAAGGCGGGTGACACGGCGAAGATCTTCCGTACGCTTGAAAAACTGAATGCTGAAAGCTCCGACGAGGGGATCCGAGCAGCTGCGCTTCAGGGAATGGTCGCTGTTGCGCCGACTCTTGAAGATCCGCGCGCGATCTACTTCCAGCTTATCCGTAAAGCTCCGAATGCGGACGTTCAGAAGCAGATCCTGAACGCGATCACCAACAGCTGGCCGACGTTTGAAGCGATCGATCTTGCTGTCGAGATCATGCGTACGATGCCGGAGATCCGCCCGAATGCGGGTCTGGCTGCGGTGCACATGGGGAATCGCCTGCGGAATGCGGATGTGGACCTGGTGGTCTCGGTCTTGAATACGATCGTCCGTGAAGTACAGCATGACGACGTGGAAAAACGCGCCAATGCGCTGCTTGCCGAGCTGAACAAGGCGGCCGGTTTCATGCACGTCTGGACCTTCAATGGTCCGTATCTGAAGGATGGTGTTGAGGGACCGGAACTCCACGACATGGAATTCGGTCCTGAAAAAGATGGAAAGATCGTGCCGGATTCCGTGGAATGGACTCCTCTGACGCGCGGTCAGGACGGTTGGATCTGGAGATTGGAATCCGGGATCCAGTCGCTGAATAACGGGACGGCGTACCTCCGTACGTTCGTTTATTCGCCGATCGATCAGGATGCCCTTTTTTACGGCGGCGTCGATGACGGGATGAAGATCTGGCTCAACGGTGAGTTCCTCCTCACGAAGTATACGAGTGCTCCGCCGTCCCTTGGACAGTGCGAATGCGGCGCGAAACTCCGTAAAGGCTGGAATGAGGTCGTTCTGAAGATCACCGATGCCGGCGGCGGATGGGATTTCGGTCTCCGTCTCTGCACTCTGAAGTATGAGGCGATCGACGGCCTGAAATTCAAACGCGAAAAGTAAATGAAAGAAAAATCCCCGTCTTCATTAAGAGGACGGGGATTTTTTTATTTTTTAATTTAACGGGATGCGCGTCAGAGATCTCTGGCTTTATGTTTCCTGGAACGCTTTACGCAGCTTTCTGTCCGCGTCGGCGAAGCCCGAAAACTCCGAGCGAGCCGAGGACCAGAAGCACCCACGCGGCAGGTTCCGGAACGC
>CAZRGJ010000485.1:0-2796 GCA_964599445.1 uncultured Planctomycetaceae bacterium
GTCGGTTATTTCACGTACGGCCGGTTTGTGGAAAAAGTTGTGGGGCCGGATGACCGGGAAACGCCGGCTCAGACACACAGCGACGGGGTGGATTATGTGGTTCTTCCGAAGTGGAAGAATATGCTCATTCAGCTTCTGAACATCGCGGGCGTCGGACCGGTCATTGGGGTGATCCTCGGGATCAAGTTCGGACCGATCGTTTTTCTGCTCATTCCGATCGGAAATATTTTCGGAGGGGCGGTCCACGATTTCGTCAGCGGCATGTTCTCCGTTCGGAATGCCGGCTGCAATCTCCCCGCGCAGATGCGCATGACGCTCGGAAACTGGTACTACCGCTTCATGACGGTCTTTCTTTGCGTCATTCTTCTGCTCGTCGTGGCCGTTTTCATTAACGTTCCGGCGAATCTGCTCATTAATATTCCGGAAGGCGGCGCGAAAGAGTACTTCTGGCCCGTGGTCGGAGTGATTTTCGTCTACTATATTCTGGCGACGCTCTTTCCCGTGGATAAGATCATCGGACGGATCTATCCGTTTTTCGGTGCGCTGCTTCTTCTTGGGACGGCACTGCTTGGCGGCTCGCTCGTCTGGGAGTATTTCCAGCCCGGTTCTCCCGATTTCCTTTCCATGACGGAGCCGATGCGTGAAACGGCGAAACTTCAGGGGCCGATCATTCCGTGCCTCTTCGTCACGATTGCCTGCGGTATCCTTTCCGGCTTCCACGCCACTCAGTCGCCGATCGTGGCCCGAACGATGGTCTCGGAACGCGAAGGACGCGCCACGTACTACGGCATGATGGTTCTTGAGGGGATCATCGGCATGATCTGGGCCGCCGGCGGAATGGCGATCTATCATCTGATGCCGGAACAGCTCGCCAAAGACCCCAACGCGGTCCTCGGCGTGATCGTGAACCATTTCATCGGCTCGTACGGCGCGATAGTCACGGTACTGGCCGTCGTGATCCTCGCGATCACCTCCGGCGACACGGCACTGCGAAGCCTGCGGATGAGTCTCGCGGAAGTGCTCCAGTACCCGCAGAAGACGCTCATGAACCGCATTCTGCTCTGCCTGCCGCTGATCGCGATCATTGCGGGTCTGCTCTTCTGGTCAAACCGCGATGCGGACAGCTTCAAGCTGCTGTGGAACTACTTCGCGTGGGGAAATCAGGTACTGGCGGCCTCCACACTGATGGGATGCACGGTTTGGCTTGCGTCTCAGCGAAAGTGCTGGCTCGTGACGCTCGTGCCGGGAATGTTCATGACGTTCGTGATCCTTTCTTTCATCCTGTTTGCGCCGGGCGAATACAAACTGCCGCAGGGACTGGATCTCCCGCTGAACACCGCCTACGGGATCGCCGGAGCACTGACTCTGCTCTTCGCCGTCATTTGTGTTGCCCGCGGACGTAAAATGGCGCGGGAAAGCGAAGTTTCCCAGGGATCCAATGAATCAGAAATCAAAGAGGAGGCAAACTGAATGAAACGCTCACTCATCATCATCGGAAGCGGACCGGCAGGGTGGACGGCTGCGATCTACGCAGCGCGTGCGAATTTGAAGCCTCTGCTGTTCGAGGGGGCCGTCTCGGCTGAAAATCAGGCACGAAATACGCTCCCGATGGGGCAGCTCGCCATGACGACGGAGATCGAGAATTTCCCCGGATTCCCTGCCGGAGACCTGACGGAGTACCTGAGATCTGCGATCGACCCGGATCGTCTCGACTACCTGCCTCCGCACGGAAAACACGGAGTCACCGGCCCCGAACTGATGGAGCTGATGCGTCAGCAGGCCGTCAATTTCGGGACGGAGATCGTGCCGGACGATGTCGTGAAACTCGATGTTTCCGCGCGTCCTGACGGTCCGTTTCGGATCGAGTCGGCAGAAGGAGACGTCTACGAGGCTGACGCGGTCATCGTCGCGACCGGTGCGAGCGCGAATTGGCTTGGTCTGCCGTCGGAGGAACGGTTCAAGAATCTCGGAGTCAGTGCGTGTGCGGTGTGCGACGGTGCGCTTCCGCGTTTCCGAAATCAGCCCGTCGCGGTCGTCGGAGGCGGAGATTCCGCGATGGAAGACGCGAATTACCTGAGTCAGTTCGCCTCGAAAGTCTACCTGATCCACCGCCGGGACGAATTCCGCGCCTCCAAATTTATGGTGGACCGAACGCTGGCGAATCCGAAGATCGAGCCTCTCTACTCCCGGACGGTCGAAGAGGTCCTCGGCGACCCGAAAACCGGCGTGACGGGCGTGCGGCTGGCGAGCACAAAAGGTGAGGCTTCGCTCGAAATCGCGGTCTCCGGTCTGTTCGTCCTGATCGGGCACACGCCGAATACGGAATTTCTCGAAGGCGTCGTGGAGCTGGACGAGAAAAAGTACGTGCGCTGGACGACTCCGGGACGGACGTTCACGAGCGTTGAGGGGATCTTCGCGGCAGGCGACTGTGCGGATCACGTCTACCGTCAGGCCAACACTGCGGCGGCGACTGGATGTATGGCGGCGCTTGACGCAGAACGGTGGCTCGCAGCACGTCAGGATCGATAGAAAACAAAGCATCAACATCAAAATATCAAAAAGTTTTTGAGGAGGGAGTCTGAGGGAGGAACCATTTCCAAAATATTCCTCCCTCACGGCCGTTCATGACATGACGGGCAGCCAGACGGCTCTCGAAGAGTGCCGTCGCGCGTGGGAACGCTTGCGCCGAAGGACTCCACCACTGAGAGCATGGAATATCCGCAGAAACACACAAACACAAAAACATCAAAAAGTTTTTGAAGGCCGCGAGCCGCGGCGGGCGGACTGCGCTTCCGC
>CAZRGJ010000486.1:0-2787 GCA_964599445.1 uncultured Planctomycetaceae bacterium
AACGAGTACGGATTCCAACGCCAACCTTCGGGCTGTCCTGAGTGAACTTGATTCAGCGAAAGATGCCGGTACGCCGTCGGCTTCGGATGCTTCTGCTTCGGATCCTTCCGCTTCAACGGCGGTCCCGGAGGGGCTGGGGACTGCGAATGCTCAGGATGCGGGAACAGTTTTGGATTCGGCCCCGACGGAACTTTCGAATCCCTCGGAAAATGCGGCGGCTTCGGAAAATGCCGATGCAGAGACGGAAAAGCCTGCCTCTGACGCTTCTGCTGTCTCTGCTGCGTCTGCTGAAGATAAGAACGCCGTCCAAAATGCTTCTGCGGAATATCTGACGATCGGTTCGGCAGACCCGGCGAGCGAATACCGGATGCTCGTGACGTTTTCGACCCGCGGCGCGGCCGTTGCGCGCGTGGAAATGAACGAAGCGCGGCTCGTCAGCATGAATGATGGTCCGAATTTCAAGGGCGGGTACCTTGGGGCCGTTTCGTATGATCTGGCTCCGGAATCTGTCGGCGGATGCCTCGTGGATGTCGTTGGCGAAGGAACTCCGGCAAAAGCGGCTGGACTGCAGAAAGGGGACCTGATCGTTAAACTGAACGGTGCGGACGTGCAGAATGCGCTGGAGCTGACGGAAAAGGTCCGTGAACTGAAACCGGGCGCGAAAGCTGCACTGACGCTGATGCGGGCCGGACAGGAAGTACAGGCGGAAGCCGTCCTGACTCGTGAACCGGTGAGCGTCATCCGTCCCGAACGGGAATCGGACGAGACGAAGAGTCTGGAAGAAGCGTTCGAGGGAAAGAATGCTGTCCGCGAAAACAATCTGTCGTTCCTCACGACATTCTTTGCGTTCGGCAACGGTTCGCTTGCGGGACTGGATATGGAGATCCGGAAGCAGATCGCGAAGGATGATTTCCAGATGCTCAATGCCTTCCTGAATGCCGAGCTGGCGGATTTCGATATGCACAGTGCTGCGTGGACTGTCGAAAGTACGGCCGCAGATTCCGTCACGTTTCTTTACGCGAAAAACGGGATGGAAGTCCGCAAGACCTACACTCTGGTGAAGGTCACGGAAGATCAGCGCCGGGATGAGACTTCCCCGACGTACCATCTGACGATGAAAGTGGCGGTGAAGAACGCGGGGACGCAGAATCAGCTGGTTGCTCTCCAGCAGGATGGACCGACCGGGCTTCTGACGGAAGGGTACTGGTTCTGCTCAAAAGCGGGACGCGACTGGGGGACTCCGGGTATTCGTGATGTCCTGATCGGGCATCAGGGAAATTCGACGCCGAACGTTTCGACCTGCTCGAATATTGCTGACGGAAAATGGGGTAAACATACGCAGTGCAGCCAGAATCCGATCAAATACATCGGCGTGGATGCGCAGTATTTTTCCTCGATCATGATCCCGCAGCATGAGAAGTCCACCCTTGCGGTCGACCGGTTCACGATGCTTCGCGTGGGGAATGTGGCGAAAGACTGGGTCACGAAGACGAATACGTCCTGCCGTCTGATCTCCGGTGCGAAACAGCTTGCTCCGGGGGAAGAGGCCGTTCAGGAATTCACGGTCTTCGTGGGACCGAAACGTCCGGAACTCCTTTCCCGCTATGAGCTGGACAACGTGGTCTACTATGGCTGGTTCTCGTGGATCGCGAGCATTCTGGTCGGGATCCTGCATTTCTTCTACGGGATCTTCGGCAACTACGGGATCGCGATTCTGCTTTTGACGGTGGTCGTGCGTCTTCTGATGTTCCCGCTCTCCAAAAAGCAGATCCTCAGTTCCATCATCATGCAGAAAATGCAGCCGGAGATCAAACGGATCACGGAAAAATACCAGGATCCGATGGAGCGTCAGCGTGCGCAGATGGAGCTTTTCCGCAAGTACAAATACAATCCGATGTCCGGATGCTGGGTCATGCTGATCCAGCTGCCGATCTTCATCGCGCTGTACCGTGCGATCCTGGTGGACGTGGAATTGCGTCAGGCTCCGCTTTTCACTGAGTCGATCCGATTCTGCTCGAATCTTGTGGCTCCCGACATGTTCTTTTACTGGAGCGACTATGTCTGGACGACGATCTCCTGCGGTTACGGAATGTTCGGTCTTGGTCCGTATTTTAACCTGCTTCCGGTTTTGACCATCGCGATCTTCATCATTCAGCAGAAGATCATGATGCCGCCGGCACTGGACGATCAGGCGCGAATGCAGCAGAATATGATGAAATTCATGATGGTCTTCATGGGATTCCTGTTCTTCAAGGTCCCGTCCGGACTGTGCCTGTACTTCATCATGTCGAGTCTCTGGGGACTGCTTGAACGCAAATTCATGCCGAAGGCGGACAATTTCGAGCTTTCGGAGGACGGCGTCATCGATATGCGGGTCCAGAACGGCAGAGCGTACAGCAATGTGGAGACGCTGAAGAAAGAAGGTTTCTTTGCCCGGCTTTCGAAGAAAATGGAAGAATTCCAGAAGGCGGTCGAAGAACGGGACGCACAGCGTGAACGGCAGATGCGTGAGGAGCGTAAGTCGAAGAAGCGCGGCCGTTAAGGAGTTTGAGCGGTGCCGAAGGGAAGCAGATCCCCTTCGGTGCCGTTTTTTTTTGAAAAAGCCCAGTCCTGTATTTCAGGATCTGGAAGAGTGGAGGTTGGGTATTTTTTAAGAGGCTGCGTTCGCTGTCTCGGAAGGGAAAGAAGGAAAGAAGATGCGTTTCGGTCGTTTTTCATGGAATCATTTCCGTTGGTTGTGTCTGTGCGGATGGACGTTTGGTCTGGTTTTGATCCTGGGCGGGATCT
>CAZRGJ010000487.1:0-2786 GCA_964599445.1 uncultured Planctomycetaceae bacterium
GTCAGGCATACTGCCGCGAGCGGGCGTGTCGGCGGAGATCTGGATGGTTTTTTCTCAAAGCAGAAAGGATTTTGTCCAATCGCGCAAGCAGATCCCATCGTTGCGTCTCTCCCCCAGAGATGATGAATCAGCCTCGGCTGAACACGCAGTACTGCAAATCGATTCTGAAGATCGATCCGCTTCCCCTCATGGACGCGGGACCATCGGCGGCTGCGTTCTCTCCCCCAGTTCGGGTGATTGGAAAATCACCGTTTTTTTGAGATGAAACTAGACCTTTTAAAACAGAGGAGCACATTCCTCGGAAAAGTTTAACTGGGAAGATCCCGGAAAGGTTTTGGTTATGTTGAAGGTAAGTTTTGAGAATGGAAGCCGTAAGGGGTTCACGCTCATTGAGCTTCTGGTCGTTATTCTGATTATCGGCATCCTCATGGCGATGCTTCTTCCCGCCATCAACTCGGCACGCTCTGCAGCCCGAAAGGCCCAGTGTTCCAATAATCTGAAGCAGATCGGTCTTGCGCTGGCGAACTACGAGCAGGCGTACGGCGGTTTTCCGCAGAACAAGATCAATACGTCGAGCCGTAAGGAAGGCCGCGGTCTGTTTGTGGAGCTTCTTCCGTTCATGGACGCGAATAACATCTTCAAGATGTGGGATCCTACGAAAGGGATGGAAGACGATGCAAACAAAGCGTTCCGCATGTCGATCCCGCCGGCGGTCCAGTGCCCCGGAACCCCTCTTTCACGCGGTGACCGTTCTATGATCTACGGCCACAAGAGCGCGTCGTATACTGGGCAGGCGATGGACTACGCGCTGATCCATAAAGCGGTCGATCCGGAAGATGGTCAGTCGTATGATCCGCCGCTTGGTCAGGGACAGACTGGCGGTTCCGGTATCGTGCGGATCGACTCCATTACGGACGGCCTGACGAACACCATCATCTTCCACGAGCACGCCGGAATGCCTGACACGTACTGGGATAATGTGAAGACCGGCACAATTGGCGACGGAACTCAGACGGAGTACTCGCCGTACTGCTGGACCGGAAATAATTCAAAGCCCGCCGGCGGAAGCGGAACATACTGGACGTACCTGCGAAAGAGTGACGGTTCCTGGTTCCAGCCGACGTTGACGGAAGGCGTCGGAATCGTCGAGGCGCTGGGAGAGAGTACCGTGAAGGCTCGCCGTCTGATCAACGTCACGAACACCGGATCTGCGCCGTACTCCTTCCATCCGGGAGGTGCGAACGCACAGTTTGCCGACGGATCCGTCCGTTTCGTGAGCGAAAACATCATTCCGCTGGTCTACGGCTACCTCTCCGCGCAGAACGACGGGAAACCGGCGACTCAGGAAGACGTTGATATGCGTGCCTGGTCGGATGCGTGGCCGGTCGTCAATGGACGTTACCCGGACGGCACACCTTCGGAATGAACTGATCTGAAATGTCTGCCGGTCTGAAAACCTGAACGGTCCGGCAGTCAAAAAAAAGGACTCTCTCCATGGTGCGACCCCTCCGGCACATCGCTGGGCTGCGTGTGCCGGAGGGAGCCCTGAGGATTACATCTTCAAAACACGGAGCGTGCCGAAAATTGCCCCATCCGGATCCGGCCCCATTCCGCTGGAAAATGAAACGGCACGTTCCTAACTTCAGGCAGAAAATTAGGAGATTTCCATGCAGGCGAACTCATACCCGGCATCCCATACTTCCGGAAAACACAATTTCGCGAAAGACGTGTCCGGATTCACGCTCATCGAGCTTCTCGTCGTCATTTCCATCATCGGAGTTCTGGTCGGACTCCTTCTTCCGGCGGTCCAGACTGCCCGGGAGGCCGCGAGGCAGGCACAGTGTCTCAACAATCAGAAGCAGCTTGCGCTCGCGTTCGTTCAGTACAGCACGTCGCACGGCGGACTGCTTCCGGCGAGTTACTCGACAAACCCGGTCCAAAGCGGGTGGACGATCGACCTGCTTCCGCATCTCGACGCGGAAAACTTCCTGACAGACTGGGATCTGGAAGCGGATTTTCATGTCGGAGACAATCAGAATCTTCTGAAACGGTTCAATTCCTCCTTCCACTGTCCCAGTACCCCGGACGGACGGCGTATCGCGGAGTGCGCGGAAGATCTGAAAGGAAATGCGGTGAGCGTCTCCGGAAGTGTCTCAGATTACTATGTTCACGCGGGAGGCGTGCCGGTTTCCGAGTACGGCAAAACGGTAGTCTACGGAAACGTTCTGGGGGTCGGGACCCGGCTCCAGGCAGACGCGGAAGACGGCATCAGCCAGACGATCCTGGTGAACGAACAGAGCGGCCGCCCGAATCTCTGGAAAGAGGGGAAAAAAGATGGTTCCCTCACCGTTTCGGGCGCGTCGCGCAGTCTCTGGGCAGCGGCTCCCGTGACGCAGATCCCCTCGTGGCTCCGAGAGCGCGACCGCGTCGTGAATTACTCGAACGAAGCGTTCTACTCGTTTCATTCTGCCGGTTCCTACGCAGGTTTCCTCGACGGCTCTGCCCGGATGATCTCTGTTCGCGCACTCCCGTATATCGTCCTCGCTCTCAATACCCGGGACGGCGGTGAAGATGTCCGCGTGGACGATCTGGAGCTGGATTCCTACGACGAATCGTTCCTCAAAAACGGCATTTACCCCAACGGAAAAAGCACAAACTAAGAAAGGAGTTTGAAAAAATGACCCGAAATACCGCGAATTACTGGATCGACCTTCTGATCTTCATCCTGATGCTCGTCTGCTTCGTCAGCGGCATCGTCATCTGGGTCTGGCCGAAAAACAAAGCAC